>NZ_RJNY01000014.1:0-48618 GCF_003942795.1 Streptococcus mitis | reverse complement strand
AATAAGGAGTTAAAAGAGTTAGGTTATTATTATTTGCCGGAATATTATAAAGAAATAGTTCAAGAGAGACCAGAAAAAGGACCGTTTATTATAGATATCTCAGAATTACAGAATAATAATGCTGAAGAAATTGCTAAAAAAATCTGTAATTTAGAAATTTATCCTTTTTCATGCTCTCAACCAGCTTTAGGTAAAGATGGTATTGGTGAAAAGATTCTTCTCAATTCAGACTTATCTAGGTTAGGTGCTTATATTATTTTAAGAAGAATTTATCAATATGTAACTGATAATGAAACCCAGATACCAATTTTTGTTTTTCGAAAGTATGATAGAGCATGGAAGAAATTGTTTAACAAAATATTTTCGGAAGCGGAAGAGAAGAGTGAAAATTTTAAAGCCGATGATTTTTTGAACAAATTGGAGGAGAATTTCTTTTATTGTCAGCCAGCCATTGCAGGTGGAGGAATTACGTCTGGTAATGTAATCGCTGTTCATGAGTTTAGAAGAGTTGATAGGAAGAAAGATAAAAAGAAATATGAAAAAATGAAAAAGGAAGCTTTTTACAAAGTAAAAAAACATTTTATAAATCCATAAATGCAGAAAAAAAGAATCACTAAGTTTCAAACTACATTCATTAAACAAAAGGGCTCTGTAGATTTGCTACGAAGTCCCTTTGTTTTGCAATAAAAAAGAAGGAGCCAAATGGCTCCTTTTTGGTTTCTTAGTTGCTTGCACCAGAAGTAGCGTCTGCGCCACCACCGTGGCCTCCAGCATCACCTGAATCAGAAGCGCCAGAAGTGGCATCGGCATCTCCATGACCTCCAGCAGCAGGAGCAAAAGGTCCGCTACCACCAACCAAACGTTGACCCGTTTCTTTTAGGTACCAGTCAAGCCATGGTTGGAAGTTAAAGACAATTTCATTGATTCCAGCGTATGATCCATCAGGATAATACATCGCTTGGTAGTTATGAGTGTTGATGACACCAGCAGGAGAACCTGGAACAATCGTACGGACGTATTCTTGGTTTCCATTGCGAAGTGTTCCGATAACCCACTCTACATTCTTCATACGTGCTGGTGGAAGAGAATTGTGAACAGTCGACATACGGTTACCTGATTGAGGTGGTACACGCTTGGCAAACATGGTGTCTGGATCTTGGTGAGCGTTGTTGTAGTAGAGGAATTGGTTGTTGTTATCAGCGTATGTCAATTCAAATGGCATAGCTTTCAAGAACATATCGATTTGGTTAACTGTAAGGATACCATGGTCCAATTTGACATAGGTATCACCTGAAACAGCACCAGTGATTGCTGCAACTTTTTCTACCCATTCTGGATCGTCAGGATCAACTTCTGTGATGGTTGTAGCAATTGGTTTTCCACAATCCAAGTCTTCTGGTTCGATTGGTTTTGGTTTTTTCAATTTCGAAACGACTCCTACGTATTTTACAAAGTTATCTAAGCAAGTTTCAAGGAATTTAACAGTTCCTTCATTGGTGATGTTTCCATTGTTATCAAAAGCTTCTTTGGCTTTACCAAGAAGGAATTCATTACCTGGAAGTGTGTAGGCATTGACACCAGGAGCGTCAAGAATCTTACGAAGGTGAACTTGGGCACGTGATGTTCCTTGGTCGTAGTATGATGCTCCCACAATCATAACAGGTTTGTTTTCAAATGGATGAACTTCGTATGAAAGCCATTCAAGTACAGATTTGAGTGAAGCTGAGATAGTGTGGTTGTGCTCAGGAGTTGCGATAATGACACCATCAGCACGTGTAATCTTGTTGTACAAAAATCGCAATTGGAAACTTTCGTCCCATTTTTCGTCTTGGTTAAACATTGGAACTTCGTCGATTTCAAGAACTTCTAATTCAAATTTGAATTTGAAATTGCGACGGATAAATTCCAAGAGTTTGCGGTTATATGATTGATCGTAGTTTGATCCAACAAGTCCAACAAATTTCATTCTTTCGGTCTCCTATCTTACAAATTTTCCCAGTCAAATTCTTCAGCATCTTTGCGAAGCAATTCTTGTGCATTGCGCAATTTTTCAGTAATTTTCACGAAGATACGGAAGTCATCAAAGATGGCATCCAATTTCTTGATGACATCAAGGTCAACTAAGTCGCCGCTTGGGTTAAATGCTTGAAGAGAGTGTGAGAGCAAGAATTCATCTGGAAGAACATTTGCCTTGATTTCAGGAGCATTCAAGATTTGACGAAGTTGCAATTGGGCACGAGATGAACCAAGTGTGCCGTATGAAGCACCAGTAATCATGATTGGTTTGTTCAAAAGTGGGTAGATACCGTAAGATAGCCAAGCAAGAGCGCTCATCAAAACTGCAGGGATAGAGTGATCGTACTCAGGAGTACCGATAATCACACCGTCAGAGGCTTCAATTTTAGCTGCAATCTCAAGAATTTCAGCTGGAAGTTGCTTATCTGCTGGTTTGTTGAAAACAGGGATATCCTTGATTTCAACGAGTTCAATTTCAGCTTTATCCGCAAAGTGTTTTTGCATGTATTGGAGCAATTGGCGGTTTGTAGAACGTTTAGAGTTCGTTCCAACAATGGCAATAAGTTTTAGCATGAGATTTCCTTTCTCTTTTTACATAATACAATTTTGAAGGCCTGAAGAACATGCAAGGCGTCCCTCTTTGTCGATGAGGATGGCTTCAATGCCATCTATACTTTCGACTTGCCAGAGGATAGAAGCGCTTCGTTCTCCAAAAAGGCGGGTTGTCCAAATCTCACCATCAACGGATTTATCTGAGATAATCGTTAGGCTAGCGAGGTCTGTTTCGACAGGAAATCCTGTTTCACTATCAAAGATATGGTGATAGTCTTTTCCATCTACTGTCAGGTGGCGTTCATAGATACCTGAAGTGACAACGGATTTGTTAGAAGCAGGGATAGTTAGGAGATGATTGCCACGAGGATTTCGCGGATCTTGAATCCCAATCTGCCAGGCTTTCCCTTCTTTGGCTTGATTGTTCCCGATGGTGAGGATATTTCCTCCGAGATTGATCAGGGCAGAGGTGACACCGTGTTCTTTCAAATACTGGGCAACCTTATCTGCACTATAGCCCTTGGCTAAACAACCTAAATCAAGCTTCATTCCTTTCTTCTCTAAAAAGACAGTAGAGTTAGTCGGATCTAACTTGATAAAATGCGGGTTAACTAGAGGCAAGACGGCTTCGATTTCGTTTAACTCTGGAAGTCGTGCATCTGCAAATCCGATTCGCCAGGTTTGAATCAAGGGACCGATACTGATATTTAGATGGCTAGAGGGAGCTAGGCTGTGCTCTAGTCCAAGAGCAATCAGTTCAAATAGGTCAGGATGAACCTTAACAGGTGCGATTCCAGCCTTGTAGTTGATTTCCATCAGTTCGGATTCTTGACTATTGGCGTTGAAGCGGTATTCGAGCTCCTTGAGCAAGTCAAAAGCGCCCTGAAGCAGGATTTCTGCCCGCTCATCTACTAATGAAATCGTGATAGTTGTTCCCATTAGCCGTTCAGAACGTGAATGAAGAGACAAGCTACCAGCTCCTTTCTTTTCATAGGAAATCATTCAATATAAGTTGGTTAAAGAAAAATTAAACCCCTTACATTTTCTTTCCATGTAACTAGCATACCATAAAGTCAGCGTTTTCACAAATGGATTTTGACAAAAAGTCAAGAAATATGCTCAAAACTAATATGAAAGCGATAGAAAAATTGGATTTATCAATGTTAAGTGTATTTTTTTCTGAAAAAAAGAGAATTCTGAGCAAATGTCTTGTAAACGCTAACAGTAAATGATATACTAGAAAAGTAAATCAAAAATTAAAGGTAGGAATTTTTCTATGAGTAAAATTGTTGTAGTTGGTGCTAACCACGCTGGTACAGCTTGTATTAATACGATGTTGGATAACTTTGGTCATGAGAACGAAATCGTAGTATTTGACCAAAACTCAAATATTTCATTCCTTGGTTGTGGAATGGCGCTTTGGATCGGGAAACAAATTGATGGCCCAGAAGGTCTCTTCTACTCTGATAAAGAAAAATTGGAAGCAAAAGGTGCTAAAATTTACATGAACTCACCAGTTCTTTCAATTGACTACGATAATAAAGTTGTGACTGCAGAAGTTGAAGGTAAAGAACACAAAGAGTCTTATGATAAATTGATCTTTGCGACAGGTTCAACTCCTATTTTGCCTCCAATCGAAGGTGTAGAAATCGTTAAAGGTAACCGCGAATTCAAAGCAACACTTGAAAATGTTCAATTTGTTAAGTTGTACCAAAATGCAGAAGAAGTTATCGAAAAACTTGCTGACAAGAGCAAACACCTTGAGCGTATTGCCGTTGTTGGTGGTGGTTACATCGGTGTTGAGCTGGCTGAAGCTTTCGAACGTCTTGGAAAAGAAGTGGTGCTTGTTGATATCGTAGACACTGTTTTGAACGGCTACTATGACAAAGACTTTACCCAAATGATGGCGAAGAACTTGGAAGACCACAACATCCGCTTGGCGCTTGGTCAAACAGTTAAAGCCATCCAAGGTGATGGAAAAGTTGAACGCTTGGTAACAGACAAAGAAACATTTGATGTAGATATGGTAGTTCTTGCTGTTGGTTTCCGTCCAAACACAGCTCTTGCTGACGGTAAGATTGAACTTTTCCGTAACGGTGCCTTCCTTGTAGATAAGAAACAAGAAACATCTATCCCAGGTGTATACGCTGTTGGTGACTGTGCAACTGTTTATGACAATGCACGTAAAGATACAAGCTACATCGCTCTTGCATCTAACGCTGTACGTACTGGTATCGTTGGTGCTTACAACGCTTGTGGACATGAATTGGAAGGAATCGGTGTGCAAGGATCAAACGGTATTTCTATCTACGGTCTTCACATGGTTTCGACTGGTTTGACTCTTGAAAAAGCCAAAGCTGCAGGCTATAATGCAACTGAAACTGGCTTTAACGATCTTCAAAAACCAGAATTTATGAAGCATGACAACCACGAAGTTGCCATCAAGATTGTTTTTGACAAAGACAGCCGTGAAATTCTTGGTGCACAAATGGTTTCACATGATGCCGCTATCAGTATGGGAATTCATATGTTCTCACTTGCTATCCAAGAACATGTGACAATTGACAAGTTGGCTTTGACAGACCTATTCTTCTTGCCACACTTTAACAAACCTTACAACTACATCACAATGGCTGCACTTACAGCTGAAAAATAAAAATTGATGAACTATCTGGCCTTAACTGAAGGTCAGATAGTTTTTTCTTGTTTCTGTCCCCAGACAGTTGTTGTTTTTCTATCTTGTACTTCATTCTAATCTGACTTAAAATGAAATGGTAGCTACCAATACAAATGATGAGGATTAAGAAATGACTGAAAATCGTTATGAACTAAATAAAAACTTGGCACAGATGCTCAAAGGTGGGGTTATCATGGACGTTCAGAACCCTGAACAGGCTCGTATCGCAGAAGCTGCTGGTGCGGCAGCTGTTATGGCCTTGGAGCGGATTCCAGCTGATATTCGTGCAGTTGGTGGGGTTTCCCGTATGAGTGATCCAAAGATGATTAAGGAAATCCAAGAAGCGGTGAGCATTCCAGTGATGGCCAAAGTTAGAATTGGACACTTTGTAGAAGCTCAGATTTTAGAGGCTATTGAGATCGACTATATCGATGAGAGTGAAGTGCTGTCTCCAGCTGACGACCGTTTCCATGTGGATAAGAAGGAATTCCAAGTTCCTTTTGTCTGTGGGGCTAAGGACTTAGGAGAAGCCTTACGTCGTATCGCTGAAGGAGCATCCATGATTCGTACCAAAGGAGAACCGGGTACAGGAGACATTGTTCAAGCCGTTCGCCATATGCGTATGATGAATCAGGAAATTCGCCGTATTCAAAATCTCCGTGAGGATGAACTTTATGTGGCTGCCAAGGACTTGCAAGTCCCTGTTGAATTGGTCCAATACGTCCATGAACATGGAAAATTACCAGTTGTAAACTTCGCAGCTGGAGGTGTGGCAACGCCAGCAGATGCTGCGCTGATGATGCAATTGGGGGCAGAGGGCGTCTTTGTCGGTTCAGGTATTTTCAAGTCAGGCGATCCTGTTAAACGAGCAAGTGCCATTGTTAAAGCTGTAACCAATTATCAAAATCCTCAAATTCTAGCTCAAATCTCTGAAGATCTAGGGGAAGCCATGGTTGGTATCAATGAGAATGAAATCCAAATTCTTATGGCAGAGCGAGGAAAATAGATGAAAATCGGAATATTGGCCTTGCAAGGCGCCTTTGCAGAGCATGCAAAAGTGTTAGATAAATTAGGAGTCACTAGTGTTGAAATCAGAAATCTAGAGGATTTTCAGCAACATCAGAGTGACTTGTCCGGCTTGATATTACCTGGCGGTGAGTCTACAACCATGGGCAAGCTCTTGCGTGACCAGCAAATGTTGCTTCCTCTAAGAGAAGCTATTCTCAATGGCTTACCAGTCTTTGGAACTTGTGCGGGTTTGATTTTGCTGGCTAAGGAAATCACTTCTCAGGAAGAAAGTCATCTAGCGACTATGGACATAGTAGTTGAGCGCAATGCCTATGGGCGCCAACTAGGAAGTTTCTATACAGAGGCAGAATGTAAGGGAGTTGGCAAGATTCCCATGACCTTTATCCGTGGTCCGATTATCAGCAGTGTTGGAGAGGGTGTAGAAGTTTTAGCAACAGTTGATGATCAAATCGTTGCTGCGCAAGAAAAAAATATGCTGGTAACCTCTTTTCATCCTGAGTTAACAGATGCTGCTCGCTTGCACCAGTATTTTATCAATATGTGTAAAGAAAAAAGTTGAGAAAAGATTCTCAACTTTTTTACATGTAATAAACAATCGCGATATATTGAAGTGCAGATGCTGCTAGGATAAAGAGATGCCAAATCATGTGGAAATAAGGTTTTTTCTTAGCGTAAAATCCAGCTCCAACTGTATAACAGAGTCCGCCAGTTACCATGAGACTCCAGAAAATTGGCGTTGTTTGACTGATAATGGCAGGAATGATAGCCAGAACCAACCAGCCCATGATCAGGTAAAGAGCAAGGCTGAATTTCTCATTGACCTTTTTAGCAAAGATTTTATAGAGGATGCCAAAGATGGTCGTTCCCCACTGAATGGCAATGATCAGATAGCCAAACCAGTTATTCATCAAAGTCAATACGACCGGCGTATAAGAGCCTGCGATAGCCACATAAATCATAGAATGGTCGATGATTCTCAAGACGTATTTGTGGGTCGAACCATAGGCCATAGAGTGGTAAATGGTTGACGAGAGGAACATGAGAAATAGACTGATAACAAAGATAGAAACGCCAAAGGATGATAAAAATCCGTGTGCTTCATAACTATAGGTGGATGAAATGGGGAGTAAGATGAGCATGATAACGGCACCCACAGCATGGGTTACGCTATTAGCAATCTCCTCTCCAAAACTGAGTTTTTTACTGAGTTTTAGACTGGTATTCATTGGATTTCCTCCTCTTCTTTGATAAGGATTAAGTCTAGAGTTTGATGATAGAGTTTAACCGTTTGACAGCTGGTTTGGATAATAGGATTTCCTGGATCAATCCCATGGTTCATATAGTCCACAAAAGCATCGTAGAGCTGGTCTGAACTTGCCTGACTTTGTAGAGTATTGAGTGTGTGAGCGATTTCTTGGATTGAAAAGACAGACTTGAGAGTGGTAATGGCAATCAAACGGGCAATCTGTTTTCGTTGGTATTTCTTCTTGTCTGGCTTTGTCAGGTAACCATGTTTGACATAATTATTGACCATGGATGCTGTTAGTCCCTTGTCCTTATCTGGAGAGATAGGGGCACAGACTTGATTGACATAGAGTAAAACCTGATCCAGATAGAGGTCAATGTTTGGAATGTCTTCCCATTTTGGGTAGGAAAAGTTAGAATTCATTTCCAACTCCTTTNTATCTAGTTTTGATAACTAGATTATAAAATAATAAAAAACAAAAGTCAAGTTTCAACTGCTTGTAGAAAGCTTTAAATTATGCTATGATGAGAGAAACTAGTTAGAAATGAGGGGAAAAGATGGAGATTCGTTTAGCTTTTCCAAACGAAGTAGATGCGATTATGCAGGTGATGGAGGATGCCAAAAAGTGCTTAGCCAAGTCTGGTAGCGACCAGTGGCAAAATGGCTATCCAAATGCCGACATCATTATTGATGATATTATCTCAGGCCAAGCCTATGTAGCCTTGGAAGAAGAGGAATTACTAGCCTATGCTGCTGTGACCAAGAGCCCAGAGGAAGCCTATGAAGCGATTTATGAAGGGAGTTGGCAGGGGGGAGAATCAGAATATCTGATCTTTCACCGTATCGCTGTGGCAGTAGATGTCCAAGGACAAGGTGTTGCTCAGACTTTCCTAGAAGGCTTGATTGAAGGTTTTGATTATCTAGATTTTCGTTCAGATACGCATGCAGAAAACAAGGCCATGCAGCATATCTTTGAAAAGCTAGGCTTCCAACAGGTTGGTAAGGTTCCAGTTGATGGGGAACGTTTGGCCTATCAGAAATTAAAAAAATGAAGCAGAATAAGTACGCAAAAATGCTCTACCCGTCGCCAATTGGAACCTTATCCTTAGTTGCTGACGAGCAATATCTGTATGGAATTTGGGTACAGGACCAAACCTATTTTGAGAGGGGATTAGGGGATGAAACGATAGAAGAAGTTGCTAGCCATCCTGTATTAGAGCAAGTTATTTCCTATTTAGATACCTATTTCGAAGGCAGTGTTCAGGACCTATCTGACTTACCTTTGGCTCCTATTGGAACGGATTTTGAAAAGCGAGTCTGGACTTATTTACAGGCCATTCCTTATGGTCAAACAATAACTTACGGACAAATAGCGCAAGACCTGCAAGTGGCTTCTGCCCAAGCGATTGGCGGAGCAGTGGGGCGTAATCCTTGGTCCATCCTCGTACCCTGTCATCGTGTGCTAGGGTCAGGCAATCGCTTGACAGGCTATGCATCTGGAGTCGAAAAGAAAGCCTGGCTCTTGCAACATGAAGGTGCAGCATTTCAAGAAAATAAAAAATAGAAAGAAAAGAAGATGTTAGAATTTATCGAATACCCAAAATGTTCAACTTGTAAGAAAGCAAAAAATGAATTGGATCAACTTGGACTGGAATACCAAGATGTCCACATCGTAGAAGAAACACCAAGTGAAGACGTGATTTTGAACTGGTTGGAAACCTCCGGTTTTGAAGTGAAACAATTTTTCAATACTAGCGGGATCAAATACCGCGAACTGGGCATAAAAGATAAGGTGGGAAGTTTGTCAAAACAAGAAGCAGCCAAGCTTCTAGCGAGTGATGGGATGTTATTGAAACGTCCAATTTTGGTGGAGAATGGTGCTGTTAAACAAATCGGCTATAGAAAAACCTATGAGGACTTAGGTTTGAGATAGTTTTTATTTATCTCCTTGATAGGTAAAATATATAGCCTCCCTGTTTTAAAGTGTGATAAACTAGAAGATAGACAAAGTCTGAGTAGCCCGTAGCAAATAATTTGCTTGCGAGCAGAAGTATGATAGAATGAATCATTATCAGGAGAGGATGTTTTTATGACTGTTACAACATTTTTAGCATCAGATTGGTACCAAAGTTTGATGCAATTGATTCCGGATGGTAAGCTCTTTAGTTTGCGTTCGGTTTTTGATGGAATTCCAAGGATTGTCCAACAACTGCCTACAACCTTGATGTTGACGCTTGGAGGTGCACTCTTTGGTTTGCTACTTGCCCTGATTTTTGCCATTGTTAAGATCAATCGTGTTAAGATTTTATATCCCTTGCAGGCCTTTTTCGTCAGCTTCTTAAAAGGTACCCCAATCCTAGTTCAACTTATGTTGACCTACTACGGAATTCCTTTAGCACTGAAAGCTATCAACCAACAATGGGGAACTGGTCTCAATATCAATGCGATTCCAGCAGCGCTTTTTGCGATTGTGGCCTTTGCTTTTAATGAGGCGGCTTATGCAAGTGAAACGATTCGTGCAGCCATCCTTTCTGTTAATCCAGGTGAAATTGAGGCGGCACGCAGTTTGGGTATGACGCGAGCGCAAGTTTATCGTCGCGTGATTATTCCAAATGCGGCGGTAGTTGCGACACCGACTTTGATTAACTCCCTTATCGGTTTGACCAAGGGGACTTCTCTAGCCTTTAGCGCAGGTGTTGTGGAGGTCTTTGCCCAAGCTCAGATTTTAGGTGGAGCTGATTATCGCTATTTTGAACGTTTCATCTCCGTAGCCCTTGTTTATTGGGTAGTCAATATCGGAATTGAAAGCCTCGGCCGTTTCATCGAGAGAAAAATGGCTATTTCAGCGCCGGATACAGTACAAACAGATGTGAAAGGAGACCTTCGTTAATGATTAAGATTTCGAATTTAAGCAAATCCTTTTCAGGACAGACAGTCTTGAATCATCTGAACTTGGATATCCAAAAAGGTGAGGTAGTGGCTTTGATTGGTTCATCTGGAGCTGGGAAATCAACCTTTCTTCGAAGTTTAAACTATCTTGAAACTCCAGATAGTGGAACGATTCAGATTGACAATTTTAAAGTTGATTTTTCTCAGATTAGCCAAGAAGAGATCCTAACCCTTCGTCGCAAGTTGTCCATGGTTTTCCAACAATTTAATTTGTTTGAACGCCGAACTGCTCTTGACAATGTCAAGGAAGGTTTGGTTGTCGTTAAAAAATTATCGGACGATGAAGCAACAAAAATCGCTAAGGAAGAGTTGGCCAAGGTTGGTCTTTCTGACCGTGAAAACCATTATCCTCGCCATTTATCAGGTGGACAAAAGCAACGGGTTGCCCTCGCGCGTGCGCTTGCTATGAAACCAGATGTCTTGCTCTTGGATGAGCCCACTTCAGCCCTTGACCCAGAGTTGGTCGGTGAAGTAGAAAAGTCTATTGCAGACGCTGCCAAGTCAGGTCAGACCATGATTTTGGTCAGTCACGATATGTCTTTTGTAACCCAAGTGGCAGATAAGGTTTTATTCCTAGATAAAGGGAAAATCATCGAGTCTGGCACACCGGATGAAATCATCAATCATCCGAAAGAAGAACGGACAAAAGAATTCTTCGCTAGTTACAAACGGACTTATATTTGATATAATAGAAAAAGGAAAACTCAGTTAGTTGGACTAGCTGAGTTTACTCTTTAAAAAAGATAGAAACGAGAGAGATCATGCTGCTGCATTTATTTTCTTTGTATTTCGAGAGTTTGATCTTAACGACCATTCTTGTCGTGATTTTTCTGGGGATTTGGATTGGATTGAGAGCCATGTCTGGTGTGGACAAGACAGCCAAGGCTCGCCAAGCTCATCTCTATGATATGATTATGATTGGAGTTTTGGTCGTTCCGGTGTTATCCTTTGCCGTCATGAGTTTGCTCTTGGTTTTCAAGGCATAATCCTTGCGTGATTAGCAAGAATGAGTTAGAATAAAGATAGTTACAACAAGAAAGAAGGAATTGAAATGTACGATACGATTATTATCGGTGCTGGACCTGCGGGAATGACCGCTGCCTTATATGCCGCTCGAAGCAATCTGAAAGTGGCTTTGATTGAAGGTGGTCTGCCAGGCGGGCAAATGAACAACACATCTGATATTGAAAACTATCCAGGTTATGCCAACATCAGTGGACCTGAATTGGCTGAAAAGATGTTTGAACCACTTGAAAACCTTGGAGTTGAGCATCTTTATGGCTATGTTGAAAATATTGAAGACAAGGGTGACTATAAGAAGGTAATCACTGATGATCAAGTTTACGAAACCCGTACTGTCATCGTGGCAACTGGGTCAAAACACCGTCTCTTGGGAGTTCCCGGAGAAGAAGAACTAAATAGCCGAGGAGTTTCTTACTGTGCAGTCTGTGACGGAGCTTTCTTCCGTGACCAAGACTTGCTCGTAGTCGGTGGTGGAGATTCAGCGGTAGAAGAAGCCCTATTCTTGACTCGCTTTGCCAAGACTGTTACCATTGTTCACCGTCGCGACCAACTTCGTGCCCAAAAGGTTTTGCAAGACCGTGCCTTTGCAAATGAGAAAGTCAACTTTATCTGGGACTCTGTAGTCAAGGAAATTAAAGGTGAAAACCGAGTAGAATCTGTCGTATTTGAAAATGTAAAGACGGGTCAAGTGACAGAGCAAGCCTTTGGAGGTGTCTTTATCTACGTCGGTTTAGATCCTGTTAGCGATTTTGTTAAAGAATTGAATATCCAAAATCAGGCAGGCTGGATTGTGACAGATAACCACATGAAAACTGCCGTTGACGGTATCTTTGCGGTTGGGGATGTTCGCCAAAAAGATCTTCGCCAAGTAACAACAGCAGTTGGAGATGGGGCTATCGCTGGTCAAGAAGCTTACAAATTTATTACAGAACATAGTTAATACACTTCGAAAATCTCTTCAAACCACGTCAGCTTCGCCTTGCCGTAGGTATGGGTACTGACTTCGTCAGTTCTATCCACAACCTCAAAGCAGTGCTTTGAGCTGTCTATAGCTAGCTTCCTAGTTTGCTCTTTGATTTTCATTGAGTATAATCATAAAAAAGTTTCCAATCACTTGATTGGAAACTTTTTTATAGTCGATTTCGGAAAACTTCGTACATGAGAATAGCTGCTGCAACACTGGCATTGAGGCTTTGAACATGACCATTCATCGGAATGGTTATCATTTCATCGACCTGTTTTTTGATATTGCTAGAGATGCCTTTTCCTTCATTTCCGATGATGAGGGCGATTTTCCCTTTTGTATTCCACTTGTGGCAAGGAGTACCGTTCATATCCGTTCCAAAGGTCCAGAATCCTTCATCNTTGAGTTTATCGAGGGTTTGACTGAGGTTGGTCACTCGGGCAATCGGTACATGCTCGATAGCACCTGTGGCAGTTTTGGCAACGACAGGAGTCACTCCGACAGCACGGTGCTTGGGAATGATGACGCCTGAAACATTGGTCGCATCGGCTGTTCGCAAGATAGAACCTAGATTATGGGGATCAGTTAACCCGTCCAGAATCAATAGCAAAGGATTTTCTTCTTGGCGTGTTTTTGCAAGGATGTGATCCAGATCGCTATAGGCAAATTCGGACACTCGTAGAACAAAACCTTGGTGGACAGCGCCTTCGGTCATTTCAGAGAGGGATTTTTTTGAAGTCCAAGAGATGGNTACCTTTTTCTCAGCAGCCAGTTCCTTGACTTTCTCAACATTCTTACCTCGGAGATCTTCTTGGAGGTAAAGTTTGTTTCCAGTGTTTGCAAGGAGGGCTTCAGTAACGGCATGGACGCCATAGACAATATCATTTGTTTTCATGCCTCTATTATAACACAAAACCCCGTCTTGCAACGGGATTTTCTTTATTCCAGAATCAGTAAACCATCTTTAACAGCAAATGGGTCTTTCTCATTGATACGATCGTAAAACATGATTCCGTTTAGATGATCAATTTCATGTTGGACAACAATGGAGTTGTAGCCTTTGAGCTTGATACGGTGTTTTTTGCCGTCCTTGTCAAAGTAATCAACAGTGACGCGAGCATGACGAACA
Source organism: Streptococcus mitis (assembly GCF_003942795.1). Taxonomy (GTDB): domain Bacteria; phylum Bacillota; class Bacilli; order Lactobacillales; family Streptococcaceae; genus Streptococcus; species Streptococcus mitis_BJ. The sequence continues at coordinate 35,033 of NZ_RJNY01000014.1, read as the reverse complement.
ACATAGCCTGGAACTACACGGTCGACAGATAGGCACCCTTCTCCTTCACCGAGGGCGGCGTCCTGAACAGAGTGAGATACGATTTTTGGATTGTACATAATAGCTTGCAAATCGTAGGCTTCCTGAGGAGCATCACCTTCTTCCACAATATTGGGCACTAAAACAGCGATAATGCGTTTTGAGATATCTAACTGAGGAGCAGCCAATCCAACCCCACCTCGAAGCCCCATCTTTTCAGCCATAACGGGATCCTGAGAATGTTTGAGGAATTGCATCATCTTTTCTCCAAGGATGATTTCCTGGTCAGACAGTGGGAAAGTGACCTCCTCAGCAACCGCGCGAAGGGTTGGGTTCCCCTCACGGATAATATCGTTCATATTAATTAAATGAGCAGCTTTTGTAATACGTTCTATAGCAGACATTTTCTCTCCTTTCATTACCTCTACATGATAACACAAAATAGACGAGAAAGAAAGTCACAGAAGTTCCTAAAAAATAATATAATAAACGGTATTCCTCTTTTGTCTGTGGTATAATAAAAGAAAAGGCTTGCAGTAAAAGCAAGGGGGGATAAAGATGGAAAAGCGACAAGATAGACGGTCTCATGGTCCTATTTTTGGATTGTTGAAGAGTAGTGTTGGTTTCTTTAGGAATTATAAATCTTGGACAAATGCTCAGTTCATTACGGTGTTGCTACTTGCAGTTACCTTGTCTATGGGGCTGAACTTGTTGGCCCAAGCAGTACAAGGTAACAAGGAAACAAGTCCGAGTGGTCAAACAGTTGATTCTGCTCAGACGTCTAGTCAGTCTAAGGAAAATCAGTCTGATGAAACGACAGCTCGTATCATGGCAAATGGTGACCTTCTCTACCATATTCCTATCTACCGAACAGCTCTGAAAGAAGATGGAACCTATGATTTCCATGAAAATTTTGAGTATGTAAAACCCTGGCTCAAACAAGCGGATTTAGTGCTTGGTGACTTTGAAGGAACGGTGAACAAGGACCACTATTTGGCAGGTTATCCTCTCTTTAATGCACCAGGAGAAGTCATGGATGCGATCAAGGATGCAGGCTACCAAGTTCTAGACTTGGCTCATAATCACATCTTGGATTCGCAGATAGAGGGAGTTGTTTCAACGGCTCAAGCTATTGAAAAGGCTGGAATGACACCCATCGGAGTCTACACACATGAATCCCGAGACCAAGCACCTATAGTCATCAAGGAAGTCAATGGTATCAAGGTAGCTCTCCTGGCCTATTCTTACGGTTTTAATGGCATTGAGCAGTATATCTCTCAAGAGGACTATAATCGCTATCTTTCTGATTTGAATGAAGATAAGATGAAGGCAGAAATCGAGCGTGCTGAGAAGGAAGCGGATATTACTGTCATCATGCCCCAGATGGGAATTGAGTACCAGCTAGAACCAACGGAAGAACAGAAAACACTTTACCACAAGATGGTGGAATGGGGAGCTGATATTATCTTTGGAGGGCATCCTCACGTCGTTGAACCTGCTGAAACAGTTGAAAAAGATGGTGACAAAAAACTGATCATCTATTCCATGGGGAATTTCCTCTCAAATCAGCGCATTGAAACCATGCAAGACGAGGAAAATGCCAAGTGGACGGAGCGCGGTGTTCTCATGGATGTGACCATTAAGAAAAAAGATGGCAAGACTGGGATTGAAACGGCCAAAGCGCATCCTACTTGGGTCAATCGAACACCTAAAGGAACTTACTCTCCAGAAGGTTATCCGCTCTTCCTCTATCAGACTTATATCCTAGAGGACTTCATCGAGGGAGGCAGTTACCGTGACAAGTTGGACGAGGCGACCAAGGAACGAATTGACACGGCCTATAAAGAAATGAATGAACATGTAGGGTTGAAGTGGTAGGTGCTCACCCTAAAGGAGATATGATGACGATTAAATTAATTGCAACAGACATGGATGGAACCTTGCTAGACCCGAGAGGTCAGCTGGATCTGCCCCGCTTGGAAAAGATTTTAGATCAGCTGGATCAAAGGGATATCCGTTTTGTCATTGCGACGGGGAATGAAGTTCATCGTATGAGGCAATTACTAGAACACTTGGCGAGTAGAGTAGTTCTAGTAGTTGCCAATGGGGCGCGTATTTTTGAACATGATACATTACTTCAGGCACGGACCTGGGATGATACTATGGTTGACAAGGCTTTAGTTCATTTTAAAGGGAGAGAGTGCCGAGATCAGTTCGTCGTAACAGGTATGAATGGTGGTTTTGTCAAGAAAGGCACTGTTTTTACAGAACTTGATAAATTTATGACTCCAGAGATGATTGAAAGACTCTATCAACGAATGCATTTTGTGGAAGAGTTACAAGCTGACCTCTTTGGTGGAGTGCTTAAAATGAGCATGGTTGTTGGTGAAGAACGATCGAGTTCTGTTTTGCGGGAAATCAATGATCTCTTTGATGGGCATGTAAGAGCTGTTTCCAGTGGTTATGGTTGTATCGATATCCTACAGGCTGGTGTTCACAAGGCTTGGGGATTGGAAGAATTACTCAAGCGCTGGGATTTGAAATCGGAACAAGTTATGGCTTTTGGTGACAGTGAAAATGATGTCGAGATGTTGGAGATGGCTGGTATTGCCTATGCGATGGAAAATGCAGATGATGAGGTCAAGGCAGTTGCGACTGCCCTAGCTCCGGCTAACAGCCAGGCGGGTGTTTATCAAGTCCTAGAAAATTGGTTAGAGAAAGAGGGATAAGGTGGCAGTACAGTTATTAGAAAATTGGCTCCTAAAAGAGCAGGAGAAGATTCAAACCAAGTATCGTGAATTGAATCAAGTTTCTGTTCTAGAGCCAGATATCATTTTTATTGGTGATTCGATTGTAGAATACTACCCATTGCAAGAGTTGTTTGGGACTGCAAAGAAGATTGTCAATCGTGGCATCCGAGGCTACCAGACGAAACTGTTATTAGAGAATCTAGATGCCCATCTTTATGGTGATGCTGTGGATCAAATTGTTCTCCTAATTGGGACAAATGATATCGGAAAAGATATTCCTATAAATGAAGCCTTGGATAATCTTGAGCGAGTGATCCAATCAATTGCCCGAGATTATCCGTTGTCACAAATAAAGCTCCTATCCATTTTGCCAGTCAATGAGGGAGAGAAATACAAGCAGACTGTTTATATCCGAACCAATGAAAAGATTAGAGAATGGAATCAAGCCTATGAGGCTCTAGTATCCGCCTATATGCAGGTAGATTTTGTGCCGATTTATGATAGTTTGACAGATTCAGAAGGGCAACTTCAATCAGCCTATACAACGGATGGCCTCCATCTAAGTGTAGCCGGTTATCAAGCCTTATCGGAAGCCTTAAAAGAGTATCTTTTCTAAAGAGGTGGCTTGATTTTGCATTTTTTATGAAGATAGGTTATAATAGTTCTATAATCTTGGGGTCGTTACGGATTCGACAGGCATTATGAGGCATATTTTGCAACCCGTGTGGCGACGTAAACGCTCAGTTAAATATAACTGCAAAAAATAACACTTCTTACGCTTTAGCTGCCTAAAAACCAGCAGGCGTGACCTGATTTGGATTGCTCGTGTTCAATGACAGGTCTTATGATTAGCGAGATACGATCAAGCCTTGTCTAGTGGTTTGATAAGAGATTAATAGACTCGCAGTTCCTAGGCTTGAGTTATGTGTCGAGGGACTGTTAAAACAATACATAACCTATGGTTGTAGACAAATATGTTGGCAGGTGTTTGGACGTGGGTTCGACTCCCACCGGCTCCATTATTCTTTCACCAACCTTGGAAAAACGTTGTTAAATCAACGTTTTTTGTTTTTGCCTTTTGTATTCCTTGGTATTCTTTTGCTAAAAAAGGATATAACAAAGGATACAACATTTTTGTCGTATCCTAGAAATCTATATCCTTTTGTTTTATGAAATCATATAGTGTTTGTATTATTTGATTTTTAAATGCTTGCGATAAAAAAACTGCATTGAGGTGCAGTTTTTCTTTTTTCTACGGAAGACATGGGATTCGAACCCACGCACGCTGTTACACGCCTACCGCGTTTCCAACACGGCCTCTTAAGCCTCTTGAGTAATCTTCCAATACTTACTCAAATAGTCTACCATAAAGCCACTTATCTTGCAATAAAAATTTTGGAAATAAGAAAAATGATAGATTTTGAAAGAAAATGATAAAAAATGCTTGACTTTGATAGAAAATGTGTTAGAATGAATAGTGTAAACGATAACAGGAGGTGATTTGGTGTTAAAAACAGGGAGAAAACAACTGATTTTAGAGGAGTTAAATCAACATCATGTAGTTTCTCTAGAAAAATTAGTTAGTTTGCTAGAAACGTCAGAATCAACGGTTCGAAGAGACTTGGATGAGTTGGAAGCGGAAAACAAGCTTCGTCGCGTGCATGGTGGAGCAGAATTGCCCCATTCCTTGCAGGAAGAAGAAACCATTCAAGAAAAATCTGTCAAAAACCTTCAAGAAAAGAAGTTGCTGGCTCAGAAAGCAGCCTCTCTCATCAAGGAACAAGATGTCATCTTTATCGATGCTGGAACAACAACTGCTTTTTTGATTCATGAATTGATCAATAAGAATGTTACAGTTGTGACCAACTCTATTCACCATGCCGCTCAGTTGGTTGAAAAACAGATTCCAACTGTCATGGTTGGAGGAAGTGTCAAGATGGCAACAGATGCATGTATCGGTGGTGTTGCTCTTAACCAAATCAATCAATTGCACTTTGACCGTGCCTTTATCGGGATAAATGGTGTAGACGATGGTTATTATACGACTCCTGATATGGAGGAGGGAGCCGTTAAGCGTGCTATTTTAGAGAATGCCAAACAAACCTATGTCTTGGTCGATTCGTCTAAGATTGGACAAACTTGCTTTGCCAAGGTAGCACCACTTAAACGCGCTATTGTTATTACAAGTCAAGGGCATGAGCTCTTGCAGGCTATTAAGAAGAAAACGGAGGTAATAGAAGTATGATTTATACAGTCACACTCAATCCATCCATTGACTATATCGTGCGCTTGGACCAAGTCCAAGTTGGAAGTGTCAATCGTATGGACAGTGATGATAAGTTTGCTGGAGGGAAAGGAATCAATGTCAGTCGTGTCTTGAAACGCTTGGATATTCCAAATACAGCGACTGGATTTATCGGAGGCTTTACTGGTAAATTTATCACAGATACCCTTGCAGAAGAGGAAATCGAAACTCGTTTTGTCCAAGTAGCTGAAGATACTCGCATCAATGTCAAGATTAAAGCAGACCAAGAAACAGAAATCAATGGAACGGGTCCAAATGTGGAACCAGCTCAGCTAGAAGAATTGAAAGCTATCCTATCTAGTTTGACAGCAGATGATACGGTGGTATTTGCGGGTTCGAGTGCTAAGAACCTGGGCAATGTTATCTACAAGGATTTGATTGCTTTGACACGCCAGACTGGTGCCCAAGTGGTTTGTGACTTTGAAGGACAGACATTGATTGATAGTTTGGACTACCAGCCACTTTTGGTTAAACCAAACAATCACGAACTTGGAGCTATCTTTGGAGTGAAACTCGAAAGTTTAGATGAAATCGAGAAATATGCTCGAGAATTGTTGGCTAAAGGTGCTCAAAACGTTATCATCTCTATGGCTGGGGACGGTGCCCTTCTTGTAACATCCGAGGGATCATACTTCGCAAAACCTATCAAGGGAACAGTTAAAAATTCAGTGGGAGCTGGTGACTCTATGGTCGCTGGATTTACCGGTGAATTTGTCAAATCAAAAGACGCAGTAGAGGCCTTCAAATGGGGAGTGGCTTGTGGGACAGCAACTACTTTCTCTGATGACTTGGCAACTGCAGCATTTATAAAAGAAACTTATGAAAAAGTTGAGGTAGAAAAACGATGAAAATTCAAGACCTATTGAGAAAAGATGTCATGTTGCTGGATTTGCAGGCTACTGAAAAAACAGCAGCTATCGAAGAGATGATTCATAGCTTGGTAGATCACGGTTATGTGACGGATTTTGAAACCTTTAAAGAAGGAATTTTGGCGCGTGAAGCTCTAACTTCCACTGGTTTGGGTGACGGAATCGCTATGCCACACAGTAAAAACTCTGCTGTCAAAGAAGCAACCGTTCTCTTTGCAAAGTCAAACAAGGGTGTTGACTATGAGAGCTTGGATGGACAACCAACTGACCTCTTCTTCATGATTGCGGCTCCAGAAGGTGCCAATGATACTCATTTGGCAGCCTTGGCAGAATTGTCTCAATACTTGATGAAAGACGGTTTTGCTGACAAACTTCGTCAAGTAACATCTGCAAATCAAGTTATCAAACTTTTTGACCAAGCTTCAGAAAAAGCTGAGGAACCTGTTCAAGCACCTGCTAATGACTCTGGTGACTTTATCGTAGCTGTTACAGCTTGTACAACAGGTATCGCCCACACTTATATGGCCCAAGAGGCCCTTCAAAAAGTAGCTGCTGAAATGGGTGTTGGGATCAAGGTCGAAACCAACGGTGCCAGCGGTGTTGGGAATCAATTGACTGCAGAGGACATCCGTAAGGCTAAAGCTGTTATCATCGCTGCAGACAAGGCTGTTGAGATGGATCGTTTCGATGGCAAGCCATTGATCAACCGCCCAGTTGCAGACGGTATCCGTAAGACAGAAGAATTGATCAACTTGGCTCTTTCTGGGGATGCTGAAGTTTACCATGCTGCTAATGGAGCAAAAACTGCAACAGCAAGCAACGAAAAACAAAGCCTTGGTGGGGCCTTCTATAAACACTTGATGAGTGGTGTATCTCAAATGTTGCCATTCGTTATCGGTGGTGGTATCATGATTGCCCTTGCTTTCTTGATTGATGGTGCTATGGGTGTGCCAAATGATAGCCTTGGAAATCTCGGTTCTTACCATGAACTCGCTTCTATGTTCATGAAAATCGGTGGCGCTGCCTTTGGCTTGATGCTCCCAGTCTTTGCAGGATATGTTGCCTACTCTATCGCTGAAAAACCTGGTTTGGTCGCTGGTTTTGTGGCTGGTGCTATTGCCAAAGAAGGTTTTGCCTTTGGTAAAATTCCTTATGCTGCAGGTGGTGAAGCCACTTCAACTCTTGCAGGTGTCTCATCTGGTTTCCTAGGTGCCCTTGTTGGTGGATTTATCGCAGGTGCTTTAGTTCTTGCTATCAAGAAATACGTTAAAGTTCCTCGTTCACTTGAAGGTGCTAAGTCTATCCTACTCTTGCCACTTCTGGGAACAATCTTGACTGGATTTGTTATGCTAGCTGTTAACATCCCAATGGCAGCAATCAACACTGCTATGAATGACTTCCTAGGCGGTCTTGGAGGAGGTTCAGCTGTCCTTCTCGGTATCGTTCTTGGTGGAATGATGGCTGTCGACATGGGTGGACCAGTCAACAAAGCTGCCTATGTCTTTGGTACAGGTACGCTTGCAGCGACTGTTTCTTTAGGTGGTTCTGTAGCCATGGCAGCAGTTATGGCTGGGGGAATGGTTCCACCACTTGCCATCTTTGTCGCAACCCTTCTCTTTAAAGATAAATTTACCAAAGAAGAACGTAACTCTGGTTTGACAAACATCATCATGGGCTTGTCATTCATCACTGAAGGAGCGATTCCATTTGGTGCCGCTGACCCAGCTCGTGCGATTCCAAGCTTTATCCTTGGTTCAGCAGTAACAGGCGGACTCGTTGGTCTTGCTGGTATCAAACTCATGGCACCACACGGAGGAATCTTCGTTATCGCTCTAACTTCAAATGCCCTCCTTTACCTTGCCTCTGTCTTGGTTGGTGCAATTGTAAGTGGTGTGGTTTATGGTTACCTACGCAAACCATTAGAAAAATAATCACAAATACTCAAATGACTGAACACGAAAGTGGCCAGTCATTTTTTGATGATGGAGTTAGGGAGGACGGTCTTTAAAGTGATATAATAGAGGTAAATCTTAGAGAATTTAAATGATAGAATGCTGAAGTTCTACAAATATCTTAGAGGAGATAAGTGTCATGAGTGATTCTAGAAAAGAAGGAATCGACAAACTAGAAAAGGAACAGCTCGGTCGCAAAAGTCTTACAAAAGAAGCGTTACAAGGAACCTATGCCAGCTTGGTGGAGGAAGATTTTCCTGATTCTAAACGAATTCATTTTATAGCTGATTTAGGTAGGAGCCCAGAAATTGCCTTTCATTTTGAACTCATTTGCAACGATTGGGAGGAAGGAACTGACCTAAATTTTGAAGCAAGTTTTGACCAGCATGGGCAGGAGGGAATAGACTATCTTTTGGAAACTCTCAATCAAGAGGAAGATGAGAGTCAACGCATTTTGATTGTTTATTTCCTAGCGAAAATCCTTTCCAAAGTAAGACATAGAGATTTTTATGCATCTTCTTGCAAGCAAGTACTTCCTGTTCTAATCTCTCTTTTACCTAGTTCAGAAGCTTCGAATCGTAGAAAGCTAATCATTGCCCTAGGTTGGATTGGTTCAATAAGTGAGATAGAAATCTTAGGGCAACATCTCTTGACTGACCAAGATGCACTTTGTCGTGCCTGGTCTGCCAGTAGTTTGATGCAATTATCTTTTCATCAAGTTGAAAAAGAAGTCTTGATGGAGAAAACGAAGGATTTGTTTCGAGAGGCGATTCCAGAAGAAAAGGACTTTCTGGCTTGTGCTCTGATGATAGAAGCAGCTCAAGTTTTATTTGGGAAAAAATGGATTCCTACATCTGCTGTAGAGAAGTTGGAAATCGAAAAGATTGAGAAGGCAAGAAAATCAGCAATTAGATTTTTGAAGAAGTAGTGAGACAAGGTTGTTGAAAAATAATATAGAATAGAAAATTCAGAAATATCAACGAAAGATGATTGTGTCTAGTAGATGCAGTCATTTTTTTGATTTCTCTAGATGTTTCTGAAATATGGTATAATAGAAGAATGGCAAACAAAAATACAAGTAAAACAAGACGGAGACCGTCTAAAGCAGAACTCGAAAGAAAACAGGCTATCCAGAGGATGTTGATTTCCTTAGGAATTGCCTTATTGTTGATTATTGCAGCCCTCAAGCTTGGTGCTGCGGGTGTCACCCTTTATAATCTCATTCGACTGTTAGTCGGAAGTTTAGCTTATGTGGCTATAGGTGGTCTCCTCCTCTATCTTTTTCTTTTTAAATGGATACGCAAGCAAGAGGGGCTTCTGTCAGGATTTCTCTGTATCTTCGCTGGCTTGCTCTTGATTTTTGAGGCCTATCTTGTCTGGAAGTTTGGTTTGGAGCAGTCAGTTCTAAAAGGGACCTTGGCTCAAGTTATGACGGATCTGACTGGTATGCGGGTGACTAGCTTCGCTGGTGGAGGTCTGCTAGGTGTTGGACTTTATATCCCCATAGCCTTTCTTTTCTCCAATATCGGATCGTACTTTATTGGAGTTCTTTTGATTCTAGTTGGGGCTCTCTTGGTCAGTCCTTGGTCTATTTATGATGTTGCAGCCTTTATTGGAGCCCGGTTCAGATCCTTCATGGAAAAACAGGAACAGAGAAAACAGGAACGCTTCATCAAGAGAGAAGAAGAGAAGGCTCGTCAAGAAGCTGAAGAAGCAGCAAGAATCAAGAGAGAACAAGAAGAACAGGATGCACTACCGCTTCCTCCTGTAGATCCTGAAACTGGAGAAATCTTACCAGAAGTTCCAGACTATGATCTTCCACCAATTCCTGAAAAAGAATGGAATGAACCGGAGATTATCCTCCCTCAAGCTGATTTTGACGTTCCAGATGTGGAAGAAGGCTTTGAGGATGAAGAGGTGCAGGTTGATTTTTCTGCCAAGGAAGCCCTCGAATACAAGCTACCAAGCTTGCAACTCTTTGCCCCAGATAAACCAAAGGACCAGTCTAAAGAGAAGAAAATCGTTCGAGAAAATATCAAAATCTTAGAAGAAACCTTTGCCAGCTTTGGTATCAAGGTGACGGTGGAACGGGCTGAAATCGGCCCATCAGTAACCAAGTATGAAGTCAAGCCAGCAGTTGGTGTACGGGTTAACCGCATTTCCAATCTGGCAGACGACTTAGCGCTGGCTCTGGCGGCCAAGGATGTTCGGATTGAGGCTCCAATACCTGGTAAATCCTTAGTCGGAATTGAGGTTCCTAACTCTGAGATCACAACCGTTTCCTTCCGCGAACTCTGGGAACAGTCTCAAACAAAACCAGAAAATCTCCTTGAAATCCCTCTAGGTAAGGCGGTCAATGGAACTGCTCGAACCTTTGACCTTTCCAAGATGCCGCACCTACTCGTGGCAGGTTCGACAGGATCAGGGAAGTCAGTTGCAGTTAACGGTATCATTGCCAGCATTCTCATGAAAGCAAGACCTGACCAGGTCAAGTTTATGATGGTGGATCCTAAGATGGTTGAGTTATCCGTTTACAATGACATTCCACACCTCTTGATTCCAGTTGTGACCAATCCACGCAAGGCCAGCAAGGCTCTGCAAAAGGTTGTGGATGAGATGGAAAACCGTTATGAACTCTTCGCTAAGGTTGGTGTGCGAAATATCGCTGGTTACAATGCTAAGGTCGAGGAATTTAATAGCCAGTCTGAGTACAAACAAGTACCGCTTCCTTTGATTGTTGTCATTGTAGATGAGTTGGCTGACCTCATGATGGTGGCCAGCAAGGAAGTGGAAGATGCTATTATCCGACTTGGACAGAAGGCACGTGCTGCTGGTATCCACATGATTCTCGCAACGCAACGTCCATCGGTTGATGTCATCTCTGGTCTCATCAAAGCCAATGTCCCCTCTCGTGTGGCTTTTGCAGTTTCATCAGGTACAGATTCACGAACCATCTTGGATGAGAATGGAGCAGAAAAACTGCTTGGTCGAGGAGACATGCTCTTTAAACCAATCGATGAAAATCACCCAGTCCGTCTGCAAGGATCCTTCATCTCAGATGACGATGTCGAGCGCATCGTAAACTTCATCAAGGCTCAGGCGGATGCGGACTACGATGAGAGTTTTGATCCAGGTGAGGTTTCTGAAAATGAAGGAGAATTTTCAGATGGTGAAGCTGGTGGCGATCCGCTTTTTGAAGAAGCTAAGGCTTTGGTTATCGAAACCCAGAAAGCTAGTGCTTCGATGATTCAGCGTCGTTTGTCGGTTGGATTTAATCGTGCGACCCGCCTTATGGAAGAACTCGAAATGGCAGGTGTCATCGGTCCAGCTGAGGGAACCAAACCACGAAAAGTATTGCAACAATAAAAAATAGCTTCTTTCCAAATTTGGAAAGAAGTTATTTTTGTGATTACTGGTTCGTTTTAGTTTCAGAACTCGTCGTATTTGACTGTGTTCCGTTATCGCTTGTTTCTTTTGTTGAGGAAGGTGTAGAAGAATCCTGAGTTGTTGTTTTCTTCTCTTCTTTTTGCTCTTCCTTTTTATTGGATTGAGGAGTTTCTTCTTGCGAGATATTTTCTTTAGTAGAAGTGTTGTCCTTATTAGGAGTAGTATTCTCCTGAGGGGATTCTTTTTGAATTTCCTTGACAACAGTTGTTTGGGTTGTCGTCGGTTCTTTTTTGTTGTTTTTGTTATTGTCCATGGCGTTCATGATAGTGATAGTAGCGGTGATTAGGCCAAGGATACTACCGATGGTAGCAATCGTTTTTTGAAAGACAGTAAACCCTTTTTTGATATGCTCAGTTTTTGGTTTTGAAGTTCTATGATAGTTAGACATGATACTCTCCTTTAATTATGATTTATTATACCTCATTTCTTTAAAAAAATCTTAAAAAAAAGAGGACTTGCCCTTTCTTGTCGCAAGCTTCGTTTCATGATACAATAGAAGAAGTGATTTTAGAAAGCGTGAGAAAACATGATCTACTTTGATAATTCGGCAACGACCAAGCCTTATCCTGAAGCACTTGAAACCTATACGCAGGTCGCTTCGAAAATTGTAGGAAATCCTTCTAGCCTCCATCGTTTGGGAGACCAGGCGACACGAATTTTAGATGCTTCCCGGCAGCAAATTGCAGATTTGATTGGCAAGAAGAGTGATGAAATCTTCTTTACCTCTGGTGGAACAGAAGGAGATAACTGGGTCATCAAAGGTGTGGCCTTTGAAAAAGCCCAGTTTGGCAAGCACATCATCGTATCAGCCATTGAACATCCAGCAGTCAAGGAATCAGCCCTCTGGCTGAAAGGTCAAGGTTTTGAGGTGGAAGTTGCTCCAGTTGATGAGAAAGGGTTTGTGGATGTTGAGGCTCTAGGAGCTTTGATACGACCTGATACGACCCTCGTTTCCATTATGGCAGTAAACAATGAAATTGGGTCTATTCAGCCTATTGAGGCTATCTCAGAACTTTTGGCAGACAAGCCAACTATTTCCTTCCACGTTGATGCAGTTCAGGCACTCGCTAAGATTCCGACTGAAAAATATCTGACAGATCGAGTGGATTTTGCGACCTTTTCGAGTCATAAGTTTCATGGTGTCAGAGGTGTTGGCTTTGTCTATATCAAGTCTGGTAAGAAAATTACGCCTCTGTTGACTGGTGGTGGTCAGGAGCGAGACTATCGTTCGACAACTGAAAATGTGGCAGGGATTGCAGCGACAGCCAAGGCCCTCNGTTTGTCTATGGAAAAGTTAGATATCTTTACTAATAAGACAGGGCAGATGAGATCAGTCATTCGTCAAGCGCTTTTGGACTATCCAGATGTTTTTATCTTTTCAGCTGAGGAAGACTTTGCCCCTCATATCCTGACTTTTGGGATTAAGGGTGTTCGTGGTGAAGTCATCGTTCACGCCTTTGAAGACTATGACATTTTCATTTCCACAACTTCGGCTTGTTCATCCAAGGCTAGAAAACCTGCGGGGACCTTGATTGCCATGGGAGTGGACAAAGATAAAGCCCAGTCAGCTGTGCGTCTTAGCCTAGATCTTGAAAATGATATGAGTCAGGTCGAGCAATTCTTGACCAAGCTAAAATTAATTTACAATCAAACTAGAAAAGTAAGATAGGAGCATTCATGCAGTATTCAGAAATTATGATTCGCTACGGAGAGTTATCAACCAAGGGCAAAAACCGCATGCGTTTCATCAATAAACTTCGCAATAATATTTCGGACGTTTTGTCCATCTATCCCCAAGTTAAGGTAACCGCTGATCGCGACCGTGCCCACGCTTACCTGAATGGAGCCGACTACACAGCAGTTGCAGAATCTCTCAAACAAGTCTTCGGGATTCAGAATTTTTCTCCAGTATATAAGGTCGAAAAGTCTGTAGAAGTTCTGAAGTCTGCTGTCCAAGAGATTATGAAAGATATCTACAAGGAAGGCATGACCTTTAAGATTTCTAGTAAGCGCAGCGACCACAACTTTGAACTCGACAGTCGTGAACTCAACCAAACACTTGGTGGAGCTGTATTCGAAGCTATTCCAAATGTCCAAGCTAAAATGAAAAATCCGGACATCAATCTTCAGGTGGAGATTCGTGAGGAAGCAGCTTATCTTTCCTATGAGACTATTCGAGGAGCAGGTGGTTTGCCTGTGGGTACTTCTGGTAAGGGGATGCTCATGTTGTCAGGAGGGATTGACTCGCCTGTAGCAGGTTATCTAGCCCTTAAACGTGGAGTGGATATCGAGGCCGTTCACTTTGCCAGCCCACCTTACACGAGTCCAGGCGCTCTCAAGAAGGCTCAAGATTTGACCCGTAAATTGACCAAGTTTGGTGGCAATATCCAGTTTATCGAAGTGCCTTTCACAGAGATTCAAGAGGAAATCAAGGCTAAAGCGCCAGAAGCCTACCTCATGACCTTGACCCGTCGTTTGATGATGCGAATTACCGACCGTATCCGTGAGGTACGAAATGGTTTGGTTATCATCAATGGGGAAAGTCTTGGTCAGGTGGCAAGCCAAACCCTGGAGAGCATGCAGGCTATCAACGCTGTGACCAACACCCCTATCATCCGCCCTGTGGTTACTATGGACAAGTTGGAAATCATTGACATCGCTCAGGAAATCGATACCTTTGAAATTTCAATCCAGCCTTTTGAAGATTGCTGTACTATTTTTGCTCCTGACCGTCCTAAGACCAATCCTAAGATTAAGAATGCTGAGCAGTATGAAGCACGCNTGGATGTTGAAGGCTTGGTTGAGCGAGCAGTGGCAGGGATTATGATTACTGAGATTACACCTCAAGCTAAAAAAGATGAAGTTGATAACTTGATTGACAATCTCCTCTAATCAGAAAATCCAGAAGAATTCAGAAAAACAAATGAAAAAAGTTAGTTATTTATCCTTAAAATGGACATTTACTGACTTTTTTTCTATTTTTATGGTATAATGAGATAAAATTTTGAATATAGAGAGTTTTCTGACAATGAATCATTCCTACTTTTACTTAAAAATGAAAGAACACAAACTTAAGGTTCCTTATACAGGAAAAGAGCGTCGTGTGCGTGTGCTCCTGCCAAAGGACTACGAGAAAGACACAGACCGTTTTTATCCTGTAGTTTACTTTCATGATGGGCAAAATGTCTTTTACAGCAAGGAGTCTTATATCGGACACTCTTGGAAAATTATTCCAGCCATTAAGCGAAATCCAGACATCAGTCGCATGATTGTCGTTGCCATCGACAATGATGGTATGGGACGGATGAATGAGTATGCGGCTTGGAAGTTTCAAGAATCTCCTATACCAGGGCAGCAGTTTGGCGGTAAGGGTGTGGAGTATGCCGAGTTTGTCATGGAGGTGGTCAAGCCTTTTATCGATGAAACCTATCGTACCAAAGCTGATCGCCAGCACACGGCTATGATTGGTTCGTCACTAGGAGGCAATATCACCCAGTTTATCGGACTAGAGTACCAAGATCGAATTGGTTGTCTAGGTGTTTTTTCATCTGCTAACTGGCTTCACCAAGAAGCCTTTAACCGCTATATCGAGCGCAAGAAATTATCGCCTGAACAGCGCATTTTCATCTATGTGGGAACAGAAGAAGCAGACGATACGGACAAGACCTTGATGGCTGGCAATATCAAGCAAGCCTATATCGACTCATCGCTTCGCTACTACCATGATTTGATTGCAGGTGGAGTACATTTGGATAATCTTGTCTTGAAAGTTCAGTCTGGTGCTATCCATAGTGAAATACCTTGGTCGGAAAATTTACCAGACTGTCTCCGATTTTTTGCAGAGAAATGGTAAGTTAAGAAAGGAGAAAATATGCATATTGAAAACCTCAGCCATTGGAGTGGCCACCTCAACCGTGAAATGTACCTCAACCGTTATGGGCATGCTGGGATTCCAGTTGTTGTTTTTGCTTCATCTGGTGGTAGTCACAATGAATACTATGATTTTGGCATGATTGATGCCTGTGCTTCCTTTATCGAAGAAGGTCGTGTTCAATTCTTTACCCTATCCAGCGTTGACAGTGAGAGCTGGTTGGCCACTTGGAAAAATAATCATGACCAAGCGGAGATGCATCGAGCTTACGAACGCTATGTGATTGAGGAGGCTATTCCTTTTATCAAGCATAAGACAGGTTGGGTTGATGGCATGATGACTACGGGTTGCTCGATGGGGGCTTACCATGCACTCAATTTCTTCCTCCAGCATCCAGATGTCTTTACCAAAGTGATTGCTCTCAGCGGTGTTTACGACGCACGTTTCTTTGTCGGTGATTACTACAATGACGATGCCATTTATCAAAACTCGCCTGTAGACTATATCTGGAATCAGAATGACGGATGGTTTATCGATCGTTACCGTCAGGCGGAGATTGTCGTCTGTACGGGCCTCGGTGCTTGGGAACAAGATGGTCTGCCATCCTTCTACAAACTGAAAGAATCCTTTGACAAGAAACAAATCCCTGCCTGGTTTGCTGAGTGGGGACATGATGTTGCCCATGACTGGGATTGGTGGCGTAAACAAATGCCTTATTTCCTTGGTCACATGAATCTATAAAAGGAGTTGCCTATGAATTATCTTGTTATTTCACCCTACTATCCACAAAACTTTCAACAGTTTACCATCGAGCTAGCTAATAAAGGCATCACCGTTTTGGGAATTGGTCAGGAGCCTTACGAACAACTAGATGAACCTTTGCGCAATAGCCTAACCGAGTATTTCCGTGTGGACAATCTTGAGAACATAGACGAAGTCAAACGTGCAGTTGCCTTTCTTTTCTACAAGCATGGACCAATTGACCGCATCGAGTCCCACAATGAATACTGGCTTGAACTAGACGCAGCCCTTCGTGAGCAATTCAATGTCTTTGGTGCCAAACCAGATGACCTCAAAAAGACCAAGTTTAAGTCTGAAATGAAGAAACATTTCCAAAAGGCAGGAGTACCTGTTGTTCCGGGAGCAGTGATTAAAACAGAGACCGATGTAGCTCAGGCTGTGGAGGAGATCGGTTTACCATTGATTGCCAAACCTGATAATGGGGTGGGGGCGGCAGCAACCTTTAAGCTTGAGACAGAAGAAGATGTAAATCACTTTAAGGCTGAATGGGATCATTCAACCGTGTATTTCTTTGAAAAATTTGTTACTTCTAGCGAAATCTGTACTTTTGACGGACTTGTGGACAAGGATGGCAACATCGTCTTTTCAACGACTTTCGATTATGCCCATACACCACTTGATCTCATGATTTATAAGATGGACAATTCCTACTATGTGCTTAAGGATATGGATCCAAAACTGCGCAAGTATGGTGAGGCCATTGTCAAGGAATTTGGTATGAAAGAACGCTTTTTCCATATCGAGTTTTTCCGTGACGGGGACGACTACATTGCCATTGAGTACAATAACCGTCCTGCAGGTGGCTTTACCATTGACGTTTATAACTTTGCTCATTCCTTGGACCTCTATCGTGGCTATGCAGCGATTGTCGCAGGAGAAGAGTTCCCAGCATCAGAGTTTGAATCTCAATACTGTTTAGCTACATCACGTCGTGCTAATGCTAACTATATTTATTCAGAAGAGGTTCTTCTTGCCAAATACAGCCAGCAGTTCAAGGTTAAAAAAATCATGCCAGCAGCCTTTGCAGAACTACAAGGGGACTACCTTTATATGCTGACCACTCCGAGTCGCCAAGAGATGGAGCAGATGATTGCAGACTTTGGTCAGCGTCAAGAGTAACGAAAAGGATGAAGGGAGTTTGACTTCTTTTGTCCTTTTCTTAAAGATAAGTTAAATAAAGCGTTTTCCATAGATTCTTTTAGAAAATCTGTTGCTAAAAGGTCTAAAAATTGATAGAATAAGGATTGTCTAAAAAAATTAAGGAGAATCTATCAAATGGATTTTACATGGGCTATTAAATATGCCACTGAATTTTTGGGAACTGCCATTTTGGTCATTCTTGGTAATGGTGCAGTTGCTAACGTTGAACTTAAAGGTACGAAAGGTCACCAAAGTGGCTGGCTCGTTATCGCGGTTGGTTACGGTATGGGGGTTATGATCCCAGCCTTGATGTTCGGTAATGTATCTGGTAACCACATCAACCCAGCTTTCACACTTGGACTTGCTGTGAGTGGACTTTTCCCTTGGGAACAAGTACCATATTACATCCTTGTGCAAGTTTTAGGAGCGATTTTTGGTCAAGCTATGGTCGTTGCAACTCACCGTCCTTACTACTTGAAAACAGAGAATTCTAATAACATTTTGGGTACTTTCTCAACGATTTCAAATGTTGATCACGGTACAAAAGAATCACGTTTCGCAGCAAGTGTAAATGGTTTTATCAATGAGTTTGTCGGTTCGTTTATTTTGTTCTTTGCAGCCCTAGGAATGACTAAAAACTTTTTTGGTGCAGAAGTAATGCAATACATGAAGCAAATGGCAACGCAGGCTAATCAAACAGTTGACTTCTCTGAATTAGCTATCAAAGCTCAAATAGCACCACACACAGCAGCAGGTCTTTCAGTAGCTCATTTAGGACTTGGTTTCCTAGTAATGGCCTTGGTAACTTCACTCGGTGGACCTACTGGACCTGGTTTGAACCCAGCTCGTGACTTTGGACCACGTCTTCTTCACGAACTTCTTCCAAAATCAGTTCTTGGTCAACACAAGGGTGATTCAAAATGGTGGTATGCATGGGTTCCAGTTGTAGCTCCAATTGCAGCGGGTATTGCAGCAGTAGCACTATTCAAACTACTTTACCTATAAGAAATGAAACTGGGGAATCCCAGTTTTTTTGTTATAAAATTTCTAAATAAAATAGATATGGCTTGTAAAATATTCGAAAATCCTTTAAAATAAAATAGTTGGAGGAATTTATGGATGTGAATGAGATTGTTCGGATCATTCCGACTTTGAAAGTTAATAATCGAAAATTAAATGAGATATTTTACATTGAAACTCTGGGGATGAAACCCTTATTAGAAGAGTCTGCCTTTCTTTCATTAGGCGACCAGACGGGTACGGAGAGATTGATTTTAGAAGAGGCTCCAAGCATGCGAACTCGCAGAGTTGAAGGACTTAAGAAGCTAGCTAGGCTCTTGATAAAGGTTGAGGATCCTTCCGAAATCGAGGCCCTTCTTTCTCAAATGAAGTCACTTCCTCGCTTGTTTAAAGGAAGTCGTGGATATGCTTTTGAGATTGTTTCTCCTGAAGAGGATGTGATCCTTGTTCATGCAGAAAATGATATAAGAGATTTGGTTCCACTGGAAACTGTTCCTGAATTTTATTCAAATACAGGTATAAAATACTTGAGCCAATTTGAGGTTTCTATGGAGTTGCGTTTGCCTGAGGGGACAGAGAGCTTACTTGATCCTGAAGGAGTAGCACAAGCAATCACCTTTACTAAAGGGCAAGGAGCAGATTTGGCTGTTGAAAACAATGTCACTTGGGATTTGACGATGTTGAAATTTTTAGTAAGAAATTTTGATCTAACCAGTCTTCGTCAGAAATTTGAAAAGACAGGCTACTTTATCCCTAAGTCTGAAAAATTCTTCCTTGGTAAAGATACCAATAACATCGAATTGTGGTTTGAAGAAGCATGAAGTTGGAAAAAATTCTAAGAAAAATAGAAAATCAAATCGAGGCAGGGGTCTATCCCGGGGCCTCTTTTGCGTATTTTAAGGACGGAGAATGGAAAGAGTCTTATCTAGGATTGAGTGATCCAGAACAGGGCTTGAAGACAGAAAGCGGTTTGATTTATGATCTGGCTAGTGTGAGTAAGGTTGTGGGAGTGGGGACGGTTTTTACCTTCTTGTGGCAGCAGGGCAAATTAGATATTAATCGACCGGTGACGGATTTTTTACCGGAGTGTGATTATCCTGATATCACTATACGGCAACTTCTGACTCATGCTACAGACTTAGACCCCTTTATTCCAAATAGAGACAGGTTAGATGCAGAGAAATTGAGAAAAGCCATGTTTCACCTCAACAGACGAAGTCAGCCAGCCTTTCTATACTCGGACGTGCACTTTTTACTCCTGGGATTTGTTTTGGAAAAAATCTTTGACCAAGATTTGGATCAGATTATAGAAGAACAAGTTTTGGAACCATGGGGGATGAAGGAAACGATGTTTGGTCCCGTTGAGGTTGCTGTACCAACAGTGAGAGGAGTGGAGGCCGGAATCATTCACGATCCCAAAGCTCGTCTATTAGGGAAGCACGCTGGAAGTGCTGGTTTGTTTTCGACTGTTAAGGATCTGCAAATCTTTCTGGAACATTACTTGAAAGATGATTTTGCAGCAGATTTGTGCCGAAATTTTTCTCCATTAGGTGATAAGGAGCGGTCTTTAGCATGGAATCTGGAGGGAGCTTGGCTCGACCATACGGGTTATACAGGTACCTTTATCATGTGGAATCGGGAGAAGCAGGAAGCTGCCATCTTTCTGTCCAATCGAACGTATGAAAAGGATGAGCGTGCCCAGTGGATAGTCGATCGAAATCAAGTCATGAAAATGATTCGTCAAGAGGAGTAGGGAGAAGAATGTCAAAAACCGTAAAAGGAACTCTGTATATAGTAGTGGCAGGGATTGCTTGGGGCTTGTCTGGAACCAGTGCCCAATACCTGATGGCACACGGGATTTCTGCTCTAGTCTTGACCAATCTGCGGCTTATCATTGCAGGTTTGGCACTGGTAGTCTTATCCTATATGACTGCAAAGGATAAACTCTATGCTTTTTTAAAAGACAGAAAAAGCCTTTTATCTCTGCTGTTGTTTGCCTTGTTTGGACTTTTCTTAAACCAGTTTGCCTATCTTTCTGCCATTCAGGAAACCAATGCTGGCACGGCGACAGTTCTCCAGTATGTATGCCCCGTTGGGATCTTGGTTTATACTTGTATCAAGGACAAGGTGGCGCCTACTCTGGCTGAGATTATTTCGATTGGTTTAGCAATTGGAGGAACTTTTCTTATCGCGACGCATGGGGAAGTCGACCAGTTGTCTGTCACACCTGCTGGACTTTTCTGGGGCCTCTTTTCTGCCCTAACCTATGCCCTCTATATTATCCTTCCCATCGCTTTGATTAAGAAATGGGGCAGTATTTCGGTGATTGGTGTCGGGATGGTTATTTCTGGTGTAGTGGCTATTCCTTTCACAGGAGTCTTACAGACCAGCATACCGACTAGCTTAGATTTTCTCTTTGCATTTGCTGGGATTATCATCATTGGAACGGTCTTTGCCTATACAGCTTTCCTAAAGGGAGCTAGTCTGATAGGCCCTGTTAAGTCTAGTTTATTAGCTTCCATAGAGCCTATTTCAGCTGTTTTCTTTGCCTTTTTAATTATGAAGGAGCAATTCTATGCGATTGATTTTGTTGGTATGGCCATGATTCTGCTTGCAGTGACTATCATTTCTTTGAAAGATTTACTGCTGGAAAGTAAGCATAAATAAAAAATCCACTCAGTTGAGTGGATTTTTGCTATCTATAAGATTAGTCTTTGTTTTCGTATGGCAAGATCAGATTCAAAATGATACCTGTCATCGCTGATAGGGCAGTACCTGAAAGGGTTACTGGACCAAGTTTGAGGATAGCCCCACCAAGTCCAAGTACCAACATGGCACTTGCGATGATGAGGTTACGCATTTGACTGAAGTCAACGCGTTCCTTAATCAAAACTTTCAAACCATTGCTGGCGATAACTCCGTAGAGAAGGATGGACATGCCACCGAGCACAGCATTTGGAATGGTTGAAATCAAGGCAGTGAATTTACCTAGGAAGCTAAGAGCAATGGCGATAAAGGCTGCGTTACGGATAACAGAGACAGAAGCGATACGAGTCATCCCGATGACCCCTGTATTTTCGCCGTAAGTCGTATTAGCTGGTCCACCGAGGAAGGCTGATACAGATGTCGCGATACCGTCACCGAGAAGCGTACGGTGAAGACCTGGATCTTTTAGGAATTGACGGCCACAGATTTGGCTCAAAACTGTGTGGTCTCCGATGTGTTCTGAAATGGTTACAATAGCGATAGGCAAGATAGCAATGGTTTCAGGACCAAAGTACAAGTTGTACTCTTTAAAGGCACCACCTGTACTAAATGGCAAGTAGAAACCAGGAATTTCAAACCAGTTGGCTTGAAGGACTGGGGTAAAGTCAACCAAACCAAGCATCATAGCGAAGATATAACCACCGATGATGGCAAAGAGGAAAGGAATGATACGAAGGAAACCTTTTCCTTTTGTATTGATGAAGGCAGCAATCAAGAACGTAACAACGGCTACAAGGGCGTTTTTCCAGTTTCCGTCTGCTACAAGTCCAGCATTCGTTACAGCAGAACCAGCAAGACCAAGACCGATAACGATAATCATAGGTCCGATAATGATTGGGGGCAAGAGTTTGTCAATCCATTTCGTACCTGCAAAACGAACACTTGCTGCTACAAGGACATAGACCAAACCAGTCAGGATAACCCCAGTTTGAGCGGCAGATACATCGCCCCCCATTTCTTTCATGGCTAGAGACATAGCCGTGATAAAGGCAAATGAAGAACCTAGATAAACTGGAACCTTAAAGCCAGTTGAAACCATATAAATCAAGGTTCCGACACCAGATGCAAAGAGGGCAACGGATACAGGCATTCCCAAAATTAAGGGAACGAGAATGGTTGCACCAAACATGGCAAATACGTGCTGGAAGCTGAGAAGAATACCTTTACCAGCAGAAGGACGTTGATCAACGTCTAGTAACAAGTCAACAGTTGATTCCTGTTTCATAAAAACCTCACTTTTGGGCACCAAAAAAGAGCCCATTATTTTACAGCAATAGGCCCTCAGAGTAAGACTTTTTAAAAAATAGCTATCTTTTAAAAATTTATATAAATCTGCGCCTTCGTCACCTCACAGGATGACATTAAAAACCTTTGCTTGTGATAGTATAGCAGAAAAAAATGATTTTGTAAATCATTTTTTCCCGAGCCCAGAAATGCGAGAGCGAGGAATGATTTTGTAAATCATTTTTTCCCGAGCCCAGAAATGCGAGAGCGAGGAATGATTTTGTAAATCATTTTTTCCCCGAGCCTAGAAATGTGAGAGCGAGGTCCGTTTTGTAAATTGTTTTCTGAACTTTAAACAAGGACGCACCATTGTTTAAAGTGGGCGTTTGTTGGGCATGCCAGCCTTTCTTGGGTACTTGTTAGGTGTTTCCTTTTTCTTTTCTACCACAGTGATGTAGCGCGGATCTCCATTTGGTAGGGCATAGCTGAGGTTGTCTTCTACCTTGCTAAAGAGGAGATTGAGAGCATTCTTTGCTTCTAGCAATTCCTCAGAAGCATTGCTGGCCTTGAGCGCCAATAGTTTTCCGCCGACTTTAAGATAGGGAATGGTCAGCTCAGACAAGACTTGCATACGGGCAACCGCACGAGCCGTCACCATATCAAACTGGGCACGGAAGTTCTTGTCTTGGGCAAAATCTTCTGCACGTCCATGGTAGAAGTGAACACCATCTAAATCCAGCTCTTGAGCCAATAGTTGAAGGAAGTTGATGCGCTTATTGAGCGAATCAATGATGGTCACATCCAGCTGTGGATAGAGAATTTTCATAGGCAGACTAGGAAATCCTGCCCCAGCCCCGATATCAAGAAGTTTGATAGTTTCATTTGAAATCAAACCTTGCAGGATGGGTGCAATCGAATCATAAAAATGTTTGAGATAAACTTCTTCTTTGTCTGTAATAGCAGTCAGGTTAATCTTTTCATTCCACTCCACCAAGAGTTCAAAATAGCGTTCAAATTGTTTCTTTTGCTGGTCAGAAAGTGGAAGATTTTGCTCAGCTAGTAGGCTGTAAAATGTTTCTGGTTTCATAGTAGTTTCCTTCTCTAGTATCATCTTATTTTACCATATTCATTAAAATTTTGATATACTGGTAGTAATCTAAAAGCAGAAAGGAATAAGATTATGACTTGGATTATTCTTGGAGTTTTGGCTCTGATTGTTATTTTTGTGATTGTTAGCTATAACGGTTTGGTTAAAAATCGTATGCAGACCAAGGAGGCTTGGAGCCAGATCGATGTTCAGTTGAAGCGTCGTAATGATCTCCTCCCAAACTTGATTGAAACAGTCAAAGGCTATGCCAAATATGAAGGTTCTACCTTGGAAAAAGTGACAGAACTTCGTAGACAAGTAGCCGCAGCAACTTCACCAGCTGAAGCGATGAAGGCCAGTGATGCCCTTACCCGCCAGATTTCTGGTATCTTTGCAGTAGCAGAGAATTACCCAGACTTGAAAGCTAGCGCTAACTTTATCAAATTGCAAGAAGAGTTGACCAATACAGAAAATAAAATTTCTTACTCCCGCCAACTCTACAACAGTGTTGTCAGCAACTACAATGTAAAACTTGAAAGCTTTCCAAGTAACATCATCGCAGGACTATTTGGCTTTAAAGCTGCAGACTTCCTTCAAACACCTGAAGAGGAAAAGGCAGTTCCTAAAGTTGACTTTAGTGGTTTAGGTGACTAAGATGTTGTTTGATCAAATTGCGAGCAATAAACGAAAAACTTGGATTTTATTGCTAGTTTTCTTCCTACTCTTGACCTTGGTTGGTTATGCGGTTGGTTATCTCTTCATGCGCTCAGGTCTTGGGGGTATGATAATTGCCTTGATTATCGGTCTTATCTACGCTCTGACCATGATCTTTCAATCAACAGAGATTGTCATGTCTATGAATGGGGCGCGTGAGGTTGATGAGCAAACAGCACCAGACCTCTACCATGTAGTGGAAGATATGGCCATGGTCGCTCAGATTCCCATGCCGCGTGTTTTCATCATTGAGGATTCTTCTTTAAATGCCTTTGCAACAGGTTCGAATCCGCAGAATGCAGCAGTTGCAGCCACTTCAGGTCTTCTGGCTATCATGAATCGCGAGGAATTGGAAGCTGTTATGGGGCATGAGGTCAGTCATATCCGAAACTACGATATCCGCATTTCGACCATTGCTGTCGCCCTTGCCAGTGCCATTACCCTTCTGTCTAGTATGGCAGGTCGTATGATGTGGTGGGGAGGCGCTGGTCGCAGACGGAGTGATAATGATCGTGATGGAAATGGTTTGGAGATTATCATGCTTGTTGTCTCGCTTTTAGCCATTGTTCTAGCACCTCTTGCAGCAACCTTAGTACAACTAGCTATCTCTCGTCAGCGAGAATTTCTAGCGGATGCATCCAGTGCGGAGCTGACCCGCAATCCTCAAGGGATGATCAATGCCTTGCGCAAGTTGGACAATAGCGAGCCAATGCACCACCATGTCGATGATGCCAGCAGTGCTCTGTACATCAATGATCCTAAGAAAGGTGGGGGACTTCAAAAACTCTTTTATACCCACCCACCTATCTCAGAACGAATCGAACGCTTGAAACAGATGTAAAAAGAATCCAGAGAAATCTCTCTGGATTTTTGCTATGTTTAAAATCTAAAAATCTTGTAAATCAACAACTTCCAAACCCTCTTCTGTCAAACGATAGAGGTTCGTACAAACCTCTTTTAAGAAGCGTCTATCATGTGAAACAGTGATCAGACCTCCTGGATAGGAGGCAAAGAGTTTTCTGATTTCGGGTTGAGAAGTGGGAGAAAAATTTCTTGTAGGCTCATCCAGGAGAACAAAGTTTGGTCTCCGTAAGACCAGATTGAGTAGGAGTAGCTTACCTTGTTGTCCGCCAGATAAGGAGCGGATCTCGTGGTGCATCTCCTGATAGCTGAAGTTGAGACTAGCTAAGAAAGATTGGATTTTCTGTAATTCTTCTCTTTGCCCTGTCTGGCTGAGAAAGGCTACGGGGGATAAATCCAGTTGCAATGTTTCATGGTAGTTTTGTGGCATATAACCAAGCGAAATTTCTCTTTTGTCGCTTAGCAGTTTTTGCAACTTGGCTAACAGAGTTGATTTCCCAACACCATTAGGTCCGATGATACCGATTTTTTCTTGGCCACGGACAGTTAGTCGTAACTCCTGAGCTAAAATACGCTCGCCAATGGACAAATTTTCTTTTTCCAGTTGGACTAAGACTTTAGAAGATGGTAATGGTTGGATGTCTGAGAAGAAAAGTTGGATTTGTTCCTCTTCAAGTGGCATTTGGGTCATGGACTGAGCTTCCTTTTCAAAGCGTTTTTCTTGAGAGAGAACTGTTTTCATCTTTTTAGCCAATAGGCGACCAGCAGTACTGTCTTTGGTAGCTCGAAGTGCAGTTTCTACATTTTGCTTGACGCGACGATGCTTTTCCATGGTTTTGTCATAGGCTCTCTGGTCGTTAGCAGCTTGCTGACTTTGTCTTGCAAAACTAGCCTTTCTCTGCTCACTATAGCGATCATAGTCTAAATGCTCGACTAGCGTTTCCGCTTCTTTGCGGTGCTTGACCAGTCGCAAGTGGACAATAGTATCAGCCGTTTGAGAAAGAAAGTCTTCATCATGGGAAATGAAAATAACAGTTTGCCTAATCTTTCGAATCTGACCTTTTAGCCAATCAACCGTCTCAAGGTCTAGGTCATTTGAAGGTTCATCCAAAAATAGAATCTCAAAGGGTTTGGCTAACTCGTGGATGAGCTGAATTTTCAAAGATTCGCCCCCCGAGAGGCTACCAATTTCTTGGTCGCTAGCAAAACGGTCGCTATCAAAGTGCAACTCCTCCGCCAAACGATAAAGAATGCTGTAGTCTAAATCAGCAGAATCTAGAAAGAAGTAGTCATGTAGAGATCTTTTTTTCAGCTCCTCGGGAAGTTTTTGAGGAATATAGGCCAGTGACTGATAGTCAGACTGGATGTCTCCTTTGATAGTGAAATCAGACAAATATTCCCCCATTAAAGTTTTAAGTAAGGTTGATTTGCCATTTCCTTCCTCTCCAATAATAGCTACTTTTTCCCCGTCTTGGATAGTCATGCTTAAGTCTGAGACAAGATCACGTAAATCTTTGTTTTGAGTGATGGTCAGATGATTGATTTTTATCATATTGTTGCCCTTTCTAGAATGTCCAATAGTGCATAACAAAAAGCTCTACTTTACCTAGTAGAGCCAAAGTTTATGTCAAAAAAACTCTATTAATACTCTTCGAAAATCTCTTCAAACCACGTCAGCGTCGCCTTACCGTAGATATATGTAACTGACTTCGTCAGTCTTATCTACAACCTCAAAGCAGTGCTTTGAGCAACCTGCGGCTAGCTTCCTAGTTTGCTCTTTGATTTTCATTGAGTATAGAATGCCAGAAAAAGAGCATAAAAGAGCACACAAAAAGAGACAAAAACAAGATCTACTAAATAAAGGTTCTTTATCTGATAGACTTAGTTGTTCATGTCTCCCTTACCTCCGAGTATTAGTACCTCTATCCTATACCTTTAAGGATATTTTGTCAACAGAAAACTGACAATTCTAATCTCTAAAATCCGAAAACAGGTCCATAAAGAGTTAGTACGTGTTTGACATGCTCGTAATGGAACTTGTCATAGTTGCGCCAAGCAGTACGTGCTTGATCGTTTAGTTTTAGGCTACCGAGACCTATCAGAAGACTGGTACGTTGGTAAAATTTCTCAAGGTCTATTAAGATACTGTTGTTCAACTTTTCCGCTTTTTTTAGCTCTTGCAGAGTAGAATTTAGCAGCTCTTGCAGTCGAATATCATCTGCCGTACCCTGGTTGCAGCTTTGGAAACTTTTATTTAACTCGGATAGGAGTTGGGTTGCATTAGTAATGAGTTCTTTGTCTTCCATATGAGCATCCTCCTTGCTCTGATGTATTATTTCCTATAGTATAGCACTAAAAAATAAAAATGTCATAGTAAATATGTTAAAAAATCGAAATTTAATTACAAAGTTTGGTGGGCTGATTTGTAGCCTTTTCATGGTATAATCAAGAGAGTAAATCTTTATGGAGGAAGTATGAAATTAAATATTCAAGAGATCCGCAAGCAGTCTGAAGGCTTGCATTTTGAACAAACTTTAGATCTAGTTGCAGACCTGCATGCACGTAATCAAGAAATTTTAGATGTAAAAGATATCCTTGCAGTTGGGAAAGTACAATACGAAGACCGTATGTATTTCTTAGATTATCAGTTATCTTATACCATTGTCCTTGCTTCAAGTCGCAGTATGGAGCCAGTTGAGCTAGTTGAATCTTATCCAGTCACAGAAGTTTTCATGGAAGGAGCGACCAACCAACTGGACCAGGAAGTTCTAGATGATGACTTAGTTTTGCCTATCGAAAATGGGGAAATCGGCCTTGCTGAGAGCGTAGCAGATA
Organism: Streptococcus mitis; assembly: GCF_003942795.1. Lineage (GTDB taxonomy): Bacteria > Bacillota > Bacilli > Lactobacillales > Streptococcaceae > Streptococcus > Streptococcus mitis_BJ. The sequence goes on along the minus strand of NZ_RJNY01000014.1, from coordinate 7,373 downwards.
ATATCTTGCTCAATATTCCAATCAAGGTCTTGACGGCAGAAGAAGAGGCGGGCCAAGGTTTTGTGTCAGGAAATGACTGGCAAATCATGACTGAAGATGAATACCAAGCCCAACAAGCAGTCAAGAAAGAAGAAAACAGTCCATTTGCTGGCTTGCAAGGACTGTCTGATGGAGACGAGTAGATGGTTTTATCCAAGAAACGTGCCCGACATGTCATAGAGGAAATTATTGCCCTTTTTCCAGATGCTAAGCCTAGTCTTGATTTTACCAATCATTTTGAACTCTTGGTTGCAGTGATGTTGTCAGCCCAGACCACAGATGCCGCAGTAAATAAGGCCACACCAGGCCTCTTTGCAGCCTTTCCAACGCCTCAAGCCATGTCTGTCGCGACTGAAAGTGAAATTGCTTCACATATTTCCCGTCTAGGACTGTATCGAAATAAGGCTAAATTTCTTAAAAAATGTGCCCAACAGTTACTAGACGATTTTGATGGTCAAGTGCCTCAGACTCGAGAGGAATTAGAAAGTCTAGCTGGTGTTGGTCGTAAAACAGCAAATGTAGTACTGAGTGTGGGGTTTGGAATTCCTGCTTTTGCAGTGGACACCCATGTGGAGCGTATCTGTAAGCATCACGATATCGTTAAAAAATCAGCTACGCCACTTGAAGTAGAAAAACGTGTCATGGACGTTCTACCACCAGAAGAGTGGTTAGCAGCCCACCAGGCCATGATTTACTTTGGACGAGCTATTTGCCATCCCAAAAATCCAGAATGTGACCACTATCCCCAATTATATGATTTTAGTAATGTCTGAGGGGGCTCTGAAAAAGTTTTTGCTTGATTTTAAGGGTGCTTTGTGCTATATTAAATGATAACTAAATAGTCCTTTAAACCTGTCCCGTGAGGCAGGCAAGGAGCGCGATAAAGTAGAAGGGTGAAGTCTATACTATTTATAGTAGGGCTCGCTTGGCTATACATTTCAAGTCTCCTTGTAGAAGGAGACTTTTCTTTTTGGAGGTTTGTCATGAAGACAAAAGAAGTTGTAGACGAATTGACTGTCAAACGAGCGATTACGCGAATTACTTATGAGATTATTGAGCGCAATAAAGATTTGAATAAGATTATCCTAGCTGGGATAAAAACGCGTGGTGTTTTCATCGCTCATCGTATCAAAGAACGCTTGGAGCAGTTGGAAAATATCACTGTTCCTGTTGTGGAATTGGACACCAAACCTTTCCGTGATGATGTTAAAAGCGGGAAAGATACTTCTTTGATTTCTGTTGATGTGACAGACCGTGAAGTTATCTTGGTGGATGATGTGCTTTATACAGGTCGTACCATCCGTGCTGCTATCGATAACATTGTCGGACATGGTCGTCCTGCGCGCGTGAGTCTTGCGGTGCTAGTAGATCGTGGACATAGAGAATTGCCAATCCGTCCAGATTACGTTGGGAAAAATATCCCAACCAGTCGTTCTGAAGAAATCATCGTAGAGATGACAGAACTTGATGGCCAAGACAGAGTTCTGATTACTGAAGAAGCTTAGAAAGCTGAAGGAGTAGCCATGTCAGAAAATCAACAAGCATTGAACCATGTGGTGTCCATGGAAGACCTCACTGTCGATCAAGTGATGAAATTGATTAAGCGAGGAATTGAGTTTAAAAATGGAGCCCAGCTTCCTTATGAAGACCATCCGATTGTTTCAAATCTTTTCTTTGAGGATTCTACACGGACACATAAGTCCTTTGAAGTGGCAGAGATTAAGCTAGGGCTGGAGCGACTGGACTTTGATGTGAAGACCAGCTCAGTAAACAAGGGTGAGACACTGTATGACACAATCCTAACCTTGTCTGCGCTTGGTGTAGATGTCTGTGTGATTCGTCACCCAGAGGTCGATTATTACAAAGAATTGATTGCGAGTCCAACCATTACGACTTCCATTATCAATGGTGGAGATGGTTCAGGTCAACACCCTAGTCAGAGCCTGCTTGATTTGATGACCATTTATGAGGAATTTGATCACTTTGAGGGTCTGAAGGTTGCTATTGCAGGTGACTTGGATCATTCACGTGTTGCCAAATCCAATATGCAAATTTTGAAACGCTTGGGAGCTGAACTTTTCTTTGCAGGACCTGAGGAATGGAGAAGTCAAGAGTTTGCGGACTATGGACAGTTTGTAACTATTGATGAGATTGTTAATCAGGTGGATGTTTTGATGTTGCTCCGCGTTCAACATGAACGCCATGATAGCGGTGCAGTCTTTTCAAAAGAAGACTACCATGCCCAACATGGTTTGACTCAAGAACGTTATGATTGCTTAAAAGAAACAGCAATAATCATGCACCCAGCTCCAGTTAATCGAGATGTGGAAATTGCTGACCACTTGGTTGAAGCGCCAAAATCACGCATTGTCCAACAAATGACCAACGGTGTCTTTGTTCGAATGGCAATCTTAGAATCCGTATTGGCGAGTAGAAACGCCAATTAAAACACAAGACGTTAAAAGACGCCAGTGAGCGTCCACGAGAGGTGAAAATATGACAAAAAGACTTCTAGTATTAGAAGATGGCACAGTTTTTGAAGGCAAGGCCTTCGGAGCAGATATTGATGTAACAGGCGAAATCGTCTTTAACACAGGTATGACCGGCTACCAAGAGTCCATTACAGACCAGTCTTATAATGGACAAATCTTGACCTTTACTTATCCTTTGGTGGGAAATTATGGAATTAATCGTGATGATTACGAATCCATTATTCCGACTTGTAAGGGAGTTGTCGTTTTTGAAGAAGCACGTCGAGCTAGCAACTGGCGCAACCAAATGACGTTGGATGAATTTTTGAAAGCCAAGAAAATTCCAGGGATTTCAGGAATTGATACGCGTGCACTTACCAAGATTATCCGTAAGCATGGTACTATGCGTGCAACCTTGACCCATGTTGGGGACAGTATGGACCATGTGACGGACCAGCTGCAAGCAACAGTCCTGCCGACAGACAATATCAAACAGGTTTCTACTAAAACTTCCTATCCAGCTCCTGGAGTTGGTTTGAGCGTGGTGCTAGTGGATTTTGGACTCAAGCACTCAATCCTACGTGAACTTTCTAAGCGTAACTGTAACGTGACGGTTGTTCCGTATTCAACAACAGCAGAAGAAATTCTCCACCTCAATCCTGATGGAGTTATGTTGTCAAATGGTCCAGGTAACCCAGAAGACGTTCCAGAAGCACTGGACATGATTCGTGGTGTGCAAGGGAAAATTCCAATTTTCGGTATTTGTATGGGACACCAACTCTTTGCTATGGCAAACGGTGCTAAGACCTACAAGATGAAATTTGGTCACCGTGGATTTAACCACGCGGTACGTGAGATTGCTACAGGACGTATAGACTTCACCAGCCAAAACCATGGTTATGCAGTTAGCCGTGAGGACTTGCCAGAGCACTTGATTATCACCCACGAAGAAATCAATGATAAGTCAGTTGAAGGTGTACGTCACAGATACCAACCAGGTTTTTCTGTACAATTCCACCCAGATGCAGCTCCTGGTCCACACGACGCTAGCTACCTCTTTGATGAATTTATCGAAATGATGGAAGCTTTTAAACAATCAAACTAAGAACGAGTAAAAGAGCTCGTCGGAGAATTTATTTAATGGCAACCCGAGAGTTGCCGAATAGAAAGGAGAAGGGTGGTCCGTATTTGCTGAACTGAATACGGGCTACGGACGGTGCTAAAAAGATAGTTATTCCTAGAACTGATGGTTCTTCGTTATAACTCCTATTTTAGCTTTGTCCCCTTGACGCCCTTAATATCTTATAAATGCCTAAACGTACTGATATTCAAAAAATTATGGTGATTGGTTCTGGTCCGATTATTATTGGTCAAGCTGCTGAGTTTGACTACGCTGGGACCCAGGCCTGCTTGTCTTTGAAAGAGGAAGGTTATGAGGTTGTCTTGGTGAACTCAAACCCTGCAACTATCATGACGGACAAGGAGATTGCGGACAAGGTTTATATTGAGCCAATCACACTTGAGTTTGTAACGCGTATTCTTCGTAAGGAACGTCCAGATGCCTTGCTTCCAACCCTTGGTGGTCAAACAGGGCTGAATATGGCCATGGAATTGTCTAAAAATGGTATCCTAGATGAGCTAGGAGTAGAACTTCTAGGTACCAAATTATCTGCCATTGACCAAGCGGAGGACCGTGATCTATTTAAACAGTTGATGGAAGAATTGGAACAACCCATTCCAGAATCTGAAATTGTTAATACAGTTGACGAAGCAGTTGCCTTTGCAGCGACAATTGGTTACCCAGTCATTGTCCGTCCAGCCTTTACCCTAGGTGGTACTGGTGGTGGTATGTGTGCCAACGAGGAAGAATTGCGTGAAATCGCTGAAAATGGGTTGAAACTGTCACCTGTTACCCAATGTTTGATTGAACGTTCAATCGCTGGTTTCAAGGAAATCGAATACGAGGTTATGCGCGATTCAGCTGACAATGCCCTCGTTGTTTGTAACATGGAAAACTTTGACCCAGTGGGGATTCACACAGGGGATTCTATCGTATTTGCTCCTGCGCAAACCATGTCAGACTATGAAAACCAAATGCTTCGTGACGCGAGCTTGAGCATTATCCGCGCCCTCAAGATTGAAGGTGGATGTAACGTTCAGCTAGCCCTTGATCCACATAGCTTCAAGTACTATGTTATCGAAGTAAACCCTCGTGTATCGCGTTCGTCAGCGCTTGCTTCTAAGGCAACTGGTTATCCGATTGCCAAATTGGCTGCCAAGATTGCAGTTGGTTTAACCCTAGATGAGGTCATCAACCCAGTTACAGGTTCAACTTATGCCATGTTTGAGCCAGCCCTTGACTACGTCGTTGCTAAGATTCCACGTTTCCCATTTGACAAGTTTGAAAAAGGTGAGCGTCGTCTTGGGACTCAGATGAAAGCGACTGGGGAAGTCATGGCGATCGGTCGCAACATCGAGGAGTCACTTCTCAAGGCATGTCGTTCACTTGAAATTGGCGTTCACCACAATGAAATGCCAGAACTTGCAACCGTTTCTGATGATGCCTTGATTGAAAAAGTTGTTAAAGCCCAAGATGACCGTCTCTTCTACGTATCAGAAGCCATTCGCCGTGGCTATACTCCAGAAGAAATTGCTGAATTGACTAAGATTGATATCTTCTATCTGGATAAACTCTTGCACATCTTTGAAATTGAGCAGGAATTGGGTGCCCATCCACAAGATTTAGAAGTCTTGAAAACAGCCAAACTCAATGGTTTCTCAGACCGTAAGATTGCTGAACTCTGGAAAACGACAGCTGACCAAGTTCGCCAACTTCGCTTGGAAGGCAAGATTATCCCAGTTTACAAGATGGTCGATACCTGTGCGGCAGAGTTCGACTCTGAAACACCATACTTCTATTCAACCTATGGCTGGGAAAATGAGTCTATCAAATCTGAAAAGGAATCCGTTCTTGTCCTAGGTTCAGGTCCAATCNGTATCGGTCAAGGGGTTGAGTTTGACTACGCAACCGTTCACTCTGTTAAGGCTATCCAAGCAGCTGGTTACAAAGCTATCATCATGAACTCAAATCCAGAGACCGTTTCAACAGACTTCTCGGTATCAGACAAACTTTACTTTGAGCCATTAACATTCGAAGATGTCATGAATGTTATTGACTTGGAGCAACCAAAAGGCGTTATCGTTCAATTTGGTGGTCAAACAGCTATCAACCTTGCAGAGCCATTGGCAAAAGCAGGTGTGACCATCCTTGGTACGCAAGTCGCTGACTTAGACCGTGCCGAAGACCGTGACCTCTTCGAGCAAGCCCTCAAAGACTTGGATATTCCACAACCACCAGGACAAACGGCAACAAATGAAGAAGAGGCGGTGCTTGCAGCTCGCAAGATTGGTTTCCCAGTCCTCGTTCGCCCATCTTATGTCTTGGGTGGACGTGCTATGGAAATCGTAGAAAACGAAGAAGATCTTCGTTCTTACATGCGTACAGCCGTTAAAGCAAGTCCAGACCACCCAGTTCTTGTTGACTCTTACATTGTTGGACAAGAGTGCGAAGTGGATGCCATCTCAGATGGAGAAAATGTTCTCATCCCTGGTATCATGGAGCATATCGAACGTGCCGGTGTCCACTCAGGTGACTCAATGGCCGTTTACCCACCACAAACCTTGTCGCAAAAGGTTCAGGAGACCATCGCAGACTATACCAAACGACTAGCCATCGGCCTTAACTGTCTCGGAATGATGAACATTCAGTTTGTCATCAAGGATGAAAAAGTCTATGTTATTGAGGTCAATCCACGTGCCAGCCGTACGGTTCCATTCCTTTCTAAGGTAACCAATATTCCTATGGCTCAAGTGGCGACCAAGCTCATTCTTGGTCAAAGTCTTGAAGCACTTGGTTACCAAGATGGACTTTATCCAGAAAGCACTCGCGTTCATATCAAGGCGCCTGTCTTCTCCTTTACGAAACTAGCTAAGGTAGATAGCTTGCTCGGGCCTGAAATGAAGTCAACAGGGGAAGTCATGGGTTCTGATACTACTTTGGAAAAAGCTCTCTACAAGGCTTTTGAAGCTTCTTACCTGCACTTGCCAACCTTTGGAAATGTTGTCTTTACCATCGCTGATGATGCCAAAGATGAAGCCTTGGATTTGGCTCGTCGTTTCCAAAATATTGGTTATGGTATCCTTGCGACTCAAGGAACAGCAGCCTTCTTTGCCAGTCATGGACTTCAAGCCCAACCTGTTGGTAAGATTGGTGACGATGAACAGGATATCCCAAGCTATGTTCGTAAAGGGAAAATCCAAGCGATCATCAATACTGTCGGAACCAAGCGAACTGCTGATGAAGATGGTGAACAAATCCGCCGTTCAGCTATCGAACATGGTGTACCACTCTTTACAGCCCTAGATACAGCGGATGCTATGCTTAAGGTACTTGAAAGCCGTAGCTTCGTTACAGAAGCAATTTAGTTTCTTGTTAAATGATCTAAGTAGCTTTTATCCAGCGTCAAAAGACGCTGGTTTTTCCTCTTTTATAGAGAAATCGAGTTAGAAATAATAGTTACAGTTCACTATTAAATGTCAAAGTTTATCAATAGATTTATCATTATCGTTAATGAGTAGACTTATTCTGACTTTCCCTAAAATTTTGTTGAATTTTCTTAAGTTTTTATCATATTTTTTATAATTAAGGTGCCTTAAGAAAAATATTAAGGTGCCTTAAGAAAAATAATGAAAAAACTAAATGTTTTTCATATAGTTTTCATTTTTTGTGTTATAATTAAGGTGCCTTAAGAAAAATATTAAGGTGCCTTAAGAAAAATAATGAAAAAACTAAATGTTTTTCAT
>NZ_RJNY01000013.1:0-53912 GCF_003942795.1 Streptococcus mitis | reverse complement strand
TATTTTTAAGACCTTTTTGAAAGATAAGTACAAGATCATGAATGCACTGGAACTTCCCTACTCAAACGCAAAACTAGAGGCTACCAATAACCTCATCAAAGTCATCAAGCGAAATGCTTTTGGCTTTCGGAACTTTGACAACTTTAAAACTAGAATTCTCATTGCTTTGAACATCAAAAAGGAGAGAACCAATTTGGTCCTCTCCAGGGTATAGCTTTTCATCAACCCACTACAGTTGACAAAGAGCCATATAAGTTACTGATTTTGAGTTTTTGTTTATTCTTTTAAGTGATAAGAGTAGCTAGCGACAACGACGTCTTCATGCCATCTGAGAGCGTATTTTAGTTTAAGGCTCATTTGATTGTGCAGGATATTTTGCCAAGGCTTGTTAGGGATAAACTGCGGTACAAGAACTGTAACGGTGTAGTTTTTTTGCTTAGCTTCTTGGGCGATTCGTTTGACATACTTAACGCTAGGGGTGATGATGTCGCGGTAGCTGGTATTGATATTCTTCAGAGAGATATTTGGGAAGTAATCGGCAAATTCCTGAAGAATTTCTTGGTCTTTTTCTGCCGTTTCTTTAGTAGAAATGTGCATGGCTAACACTTCGTCACCGATACTTTGAGCGTAGTTAATGGCTCCGACACTTACTCGAGTGACATTTCCTACTAGGACAAGGACAAGGTTGCCGTCGTAAGTGCGCTTTTCAATTCCTTCGTAGAGTCGCAGTTGTTTTGCCACTTTTTGGTAATGGCTGTGAATGGACAAAAAGAGGAAGGTTAAGACTAGGATAATTGGGAAGAATGGCCAGATATCACCCAGTCTGAAGAGGAGTAAAATGAGAACGATAGCATAACAAATGATGGCCCCAAGGATATTAGCAAAGGCAGGTTTTAAGAAGTTTGCTCCTTTTTCCTTTTTCCAATGGCGAATCATCCCAGTCTGAGAAAGGGCAAAGGGAACGAAGACCCCGATAGTATAAAGAGGAATCAAGCGTTCAGTATTGCCGTTAAAAATGAGAAGAAGGATCATAGCTCCAAAAGCCAGAGTTAAGATACCGTTGGAGTAGCCAAGACGATCCCCTTTTTCCATAAAGAGATGGGGCATGTACTTGTTTTTAGCCATATTGTAAGCCAGCATAGGGAAGGCTGAAAAGCCAGTATTTGCAGCTACAGCTAGAATCAAGGCTGTTGAGAACTGGAAGAGATAGTAGCTAGCATGACCAAAGAATGAATCACCAAGAATGCCCTTGGCCATTTGCGAGAGGATGGTTTCTCCATTTTGAGGTGTGATGCCCATCCAGTAGTTTAGGAAGGTAATGCCTGCAAAAAGAAATCCTAAAATCAGCGACATGATGGTCAGGGTCTGAGCAGCATTCTTTTCTTTCGGAGTTTTGAAAAATGGTACCGCATTTGAAATAGCCTCAACCCCTGTCAGAGAGGCAGAGCCACTGGTAAAGGCTCTCAATAGGAGAACGATGGAAAGGCTCGGAACAGTTTGTCCAATGGTTGAAGTCGCCTGATAGTTTAGGGAACCTGTGAATAGTTGAAAGAACCCATAAAGCAAGAGAAAGACGGTACTGAAGATAAAGAGGTAGACGGGAATCATCAGAGAGCTGGCAGATTCTTTCAAACCTCTTAAATTCAAGAGCATGAGCAGACAGACTAGGAAAATAGAGATATGAAGATTATAGGGATGGAGGGCAGGGATGGCTGCTGTAATAGCATCAGCTCCAGACGCAACGGATACGGCTACTGTCAGCATATAGTCAACAAGGAGGCTACCACCTGCAATCAAGCCTAGTTCAGGGGAGAGATTTTCCCGAGTGACCATATAAGCCCCTCCACCTTGAGGATAGGCGTGAATAATTTGACGATAGGAAATGGTCAAACTAGCGAGGAGTAAGAGGACAAAAATACCGATAGGGAGGCTCCACCAAATAGCGAGAGGAGAGAGACTGACTAAAACGAGAATGACTTGTTCAGGTCCATAGGCAATAGAAGACAGGGCATCACTGGATAACATTGCAAGTGCTTGCATTTTTCCAAGTAATCCCCCTTCACCATCTGTGAGAGACTTGAGTGGTCGACCGATAAAGGTATATTTTAATTTTCTAAACATTTTCTTTTCCTTTGCTGAAAATTTCAATAAGTGTTATTATACTGCTTTGAAAAAGGGCAGTCAAGGGAGAATGATCGGTATTAGAATATTTTTACAAGCCGGGAGATGCTATTTTTGGTATAATAGATGGAAGAAAATGAGGTTAGAAGAGATGATTTTTGATACGCACACACATTTAAATGTAGAAGAATTTGCAGGACGTGAGGCAGAAGAAATCGCCTTGGCTGCTGAGATGGGTGTGACACAGATGAATATTGTTGGTTTTGATAAGCCAACCATTGAACGAGCCCTGGAGTTGGCAGATGAGTATGAGCAACTCTACGCAACTATTGGTTGGCATCCAACGGAAGCTGGCACTTACACAGATGAGGTCGAAGTTTACTTGCTTGAAAAGCTTAAGCATCCCAAGGTTGTTGCCTTGGGGGAGATTGGTCTGGACTACCATTGGATGACAGCACCTAAGGAAGTGCAGGAGCAGGTTTTTCGTCGTCAGATTCAGCTGTCTAAGGATTTGAATTTACCCTTTGTGGTCCACACTCGTGATGCGCTAGAAGATACCTATGAGATTATCAAGAGCGAGGGCGTTGGTCCTCGTGGTGGCATCATGCACTCATTCTCAGGTTCTTTGGAGTGGGCTGAGAAGTTTGTTGAGCTTGGCATGACTATTTCTTTCTCAGGAGTGGTGACCTTTAAGAAAGCGATGGATATCCAAGAGGCTGCTAGGGAACTTCCGTTAGACAAGATTTTGGTAGAAACGGATGCGCCCTACCTGGCTCCTGTTCCTAAACGTGGCCGTGAGAATAAAACAGCCTACACACGCTATGTGGTGGACTTTATTGCTGACTTGCGTGGGATGACGACCGAGGAATTAGCAGCAGCAACGACTGCAAATGCAGAGCGAATTTTTGGATTGGAAAAACAATCATGAAAGAAAAAATTTCCCAAGTCATCGTGGTTGAAGGTCGCGATGATACGGCCAATCTCAAACGTTACTTTGATGTAGAGACCTATGAAACACGAGGTTCTGCCGTTAATGACCAGGATATAGAGCGCATTCAGCGCCTGCATGAATTGCATGGAGTCATTGTCTTTACAGATCCAGATTTTAATGGGGAGCGGATTCGGCGCATGATTATGACGGCCATTCCAACTGTGCAGCATGCCTTTCTCAAGCGAGATGAAGCTGTTCCCAAATCTAAGTCCAAGGGACGTTCTCTGGGAGTCGAACACGCCAGCTATGAAGACCTAAAAACAGCGTTGGCTCAGGTGACAGAGCAATTTGAAAATGAGAACGAGTTTGACATCAGTCGTGGTGACTTGATTCGCCTAGGTTTCCTAGCGGGAGCAGACAGTCGTAGACGCCGAGAGTATCTAGGCGAACAGCTCCGCATCGGCTATTCCAATGGCAAGCAACTCCTCAAGCGCTTAGAGTTGTTTGGCGTAACCTTGGCAGAAGTGGAAGAAGTTATGACAAAATATTCAGTTTAAAGGAGTAAAAAATGAAAAAAGTAATTATTACCGGTGGTAACAGTGGCATCGGTTATCAAGCTGCAAGGCAGTTAGCTGAGAAAGGGTGGTCAGTGACCCTATTTTGTAGGCGGCAAGAGGCTGCCGAGCAAGCTTGTGAGGAAATTCGTCAGCAGACAGGAAATCCACATGTGGATTATATCTTGGCTGATTTATCTGATATGAAGAGTGTCAGGAAAGCAGTGGAACAGTATATTCAAAAAGAAGACGTTCTAGACGTTCTAATTAACAATGCAGCTGACTTTGATTTATCAGTCAAAAAGCCCATCCTGACTAAAGAGGGATTAGAAAAGCAATTTGCGACCAATGTTGTCGCCCCTTTCTTGCTTTCTATCTTGTTGAAAGGTTTGTTGGAAAAGTCAGAGAGTGGACGGATTATTAATATTTCTTCCCAGGGGCTAGTGCTTTATCCCTTCATGAAACTTGATTTTGAAAATTTAGCTGGTCAAAAACATTACAGTCCTGCCAAGACCTATTATCAGAATAAACTAGCCTTGTTGATGTTGTCGCTTTATATGCGGAAACATTGGAAAGGTATCAAGGTTCAGGCAATCCGTGTGACCAATGTCAAAGTAGATATGCGCCGCTATGATCACCTCAGCGCTTTTATGAAAAATCTTTATAAAATCAAGTCAAGATTTTCAATTAGTCCTGAAGAAATGGCCAAAGTCTACACAGCCTTATCTACAGAAGATGGATATGACGGTTTTTTGTATGACGAGAAATGCAGGGAAGTAAAAGCAAATAGATCTGCTTACGAAGAAGAAGAGCAAGCAAAACTCTATTCCTTACTTGAACAACTGACCTTTTCAAGAGACAATCTATAAAGAATTAGAAAAATAAATTTTATGCTTATTTCAATAGTGGAAAGAAATTTAGATATCGAAATCTGTTTGGAGAGTCCTGAAAAGTGATAACAATAGCCAGATAACCCAAAAATACAAAAGGAATGTGTTACAATAGAGGTACTTAGATTTATTTTGATAGCGTTAAAATAGAAGCTTATAAGGACAGTGCGAAATGAAAATTCGAGTTGATAGAGATTCTGTGTGTATGGGAGACGATGCATTGTCTCATGAGACAGAATTTGAGATTCCTGAAGAAATGACGGTGAAAGAATTTTTTGACTTTCTAGAAAAGGAACGTTATTTGCCGTCTGTTCAAGGAAACAATGTCGCTTGGGAACTCCGTAATCGAAATAGGGAACAAGGTGTTTATTTCACCAAAACACGAGAGATTATCCANCCAAATGCGGTCTTAAAAGAGATGTTGGAAGGAATTACTGAGACTCCCTTATTTGTTTTGCTCTATCATTATACTCCGGAAGCATATTATATTAGAAAAGAGAATAAATGAGAATTGCAGATTATAGCGTGACTAAGGCGGTGCTGGAGCGTCACGGTTTTACCTTTAAAAAGTCCTTTGGGCAAAATTTCCTAACGGATACCAATATTCTTCAAAAAATCGTGGATACAGCTGAGATTGATGATCAGGTTAATGTCATTGAAATCGGTCCAGGAATTGGTGCCTTGACAGAATTTTTGGCTGAGCGTGCGGCAGAGGTCATGGCTTTTGAGATTGACCACCGTTTGGTACCGATTTTAGCGGATACCCTGCGTGATTTTGATAATGTGACCGTAGTCAACGAGGACATTCTCAAAGTTGACCTAGCTCAGCATATCCAGAATTTCAAAAATCCAGACCTGCCAATCAAGGTGGTAGCCAACTTACCTTACTATATCACAACGCCTATTCTCATGCATTTAATCGAGAGTGGCATTCCTTTTAGTGAGTTTGTCGTTATGATGCAAAAAGAAGTGGCGGACCGTATCTCAGCACAGCCAAATACCAAGGCTTACGGTAGTTTGTCGATTGCTGTGCAGTATTATATGACAGCCAAGGTTGCCTTCATCGTGCCTCGTACGGTCTTTGTGCCAGCCCCAAACGTGGACTCAGCCATTTTGAAAATGGTACGCCGTCCAGAGCCGGCTGTAGCAGTAAAAGATGAGAACTTCTTCTTTAAGGTTTCCAAGGCTAGCTTCACTCATCGTCGCAAGACCTTATGGAATAACTTAACAGGCTACTTTGGCAAGACTGATGAAGTCAAGGACAAGCTGACCAAGGCTTTGGACCAAGCAGGTTTGTCACCAAGTGTACGTGGTGAAGCACTAAGCTTGGAAGAATTTGCTAGCCTTTCAGATGCGCTTAAAGGACAAGGACTCTAAGATGCAGGGACAAATCATTAAAGCCTTGGCAGGATTCTATTATGTCGAGAGTGATGGCCAAGTCTATCAGACACGTGCGCGTGGAAATTTCCGCAAAAAAGGCCACACGCCCTATGTTGGGGATTGGGTAGATTTTTCTGCAGAGGAAAATTCCGAAGGTTATATCCTCAAGATTCATGAACGGAAAAACAGTCTCGTCCGTCCGCCTATTGTCAATATTGACCAAGCCGTGGTTATCATGTCGGTCAAGGAGCCGGACTTCAACAGCAATTTGCTGGATCGTTTCTTGGTTCTTCTGGAGCACAAGGGTATCCACCCCATCGTTTATATTTCTAAAATGGACTTGCTGGAAGATAGAGGAGAACTGGATTTTTACCAGCAGACCTATGGTGCCATTGGTTACGACTTTGTGACCAGCAAGGAAGAGCTCCTGCCTTTGTTGACAGGAAGAGTGACGGTCTTTATGGGGCAGACAGGTGTTGGAAAGTCAACCCTTCTCAATAAAATCGCACCAGACCTCAATCTTGAAACAGGAGAAATTTCAGATAGTCTGGGTCGTGGTCGCCATACCACTCGAGCTGTTAGTTTTTACAATCTCAATGGTGGGAAAATCGCAGACACGCCAGGATTTTCATCGCTGGATTATGAAGTGTCAACGGCTGAAGACCTCAATCAAGCTTTTCCAGAGATTGCCGGTGTCAGTCGAGATTGTAAGTTCCGTACTTGTACCCATACCCATGAGCCGTCCTGTGCGGTTAAGCCAGCTGTCGAAGAAGGTACCATTGCTACCTTCCGTTTTGACAACTACCTGCAATTTCTCAGTGAGATTGAAAATCGCCGAGAAACCTATAAAAAAGTCAGCAAAAAAATTCCAAAATAAGGAGAAACCTATGTCTCAATACAAGATTGCTCCGTCAATTCTGGCAGCAGATTATGCCAACTTTGAACGTGAAATCAAACGCCTAGAAGCAACTGGAGCAGAGTATGCCCATATCGATATCATGGATGGTCACTTTGTGCCACAAATTAGTTTTGGTGCGGGAGTGGTTGAAGCTCTTCGTCCTCATAGCAAGATGGTCTTTGACTGTCACTTGATGGTAGCAAATCCAGAACACCACTTAGAAGACTTTGCGCGTGCAGGAGCGGATATCATCAGTATCCATGTTGAAGCAACGCCCCATATCCATGGCGCCCTCCAAAAAATTCGCTCTCTTGGTGTCAAACCTTCGGTTGTCATCAATCCTGGGACACCTGTGGAGGCGATCAAGCACATCCTTCATCTAGTTGACCAAGTCTTGGTCATGACAGTTAACCCTGGCTTCGGTGGGCAAACTTTTCTGCCTGAAACCATGGACAAGGTTCGTGAGTTGGTTGCCCTTCGTCAGGAAAAAGGTTTGAGTTTTGAGATTGAAGTCGATGGCGGGATTGATGACCAGACCATTGCTCAAGCTAAAGAAGCTGGAGCGACCGTTTTTGTAGCAGGATCCTATGTCTTTAAGGGAGATGTCAATGAACGAGTGCAAACTCTCAGAAAACAATTGGACTAGGGTCGCCGTTTTTGCAGGCGGAGATCGCGGTCATTATCGGACGAATTTTGATAGCTTTGTTGGTGTGGATCGAGGCTCACTCTGGGTCTTGGAAGAAGATCTGCCTCTGGCTCTAGCGGTTGGGGATTTTGATTCGGTGACTGCAGACGAACGTCAGTTGATTCAAAAACGTGCCCAACATTTTGTTCAAGCCCAGCCAGAAAAGGATGATACGGATCTGGAATTGGCTCTCTTGATCATCTTTGAGCAAAATCCTCAGGCTCAGGTCACTATTTTCGGTGCTCTTGGTGGTCGAATTGACCATATGCTGGCTAATGTCTTTCTGCCTAGCAATCCAAAGTTGGTCCCCTATATGCGCCAGATAGCGATTGAGGATGGGCAAAACTTGATTGCCTATTGTCCAGAAGGGACCAGTCAGCTAGAGCCCCGTTCAGACTACGATTATCTAGCCTTTATGCCAGTTCGGGATAGCCAGCTAACTATTCTTGGTGCCAAGTACGAATTGACAGAGGAGAATTTTTTCTTTAAAAAAGTGTACGCTTCTAACGAATATATAGATAGGGGAGTTTCGGTAACTTGCCCAGATGGTTATGTCGTCGTGCTACATAGCAAGGACAGGAGGTAGGATGGAGACTGTATTATTACTATTATTAATTGTCAACCTAGCTGGACTCTTTCTGATTTGGCAAAGGCAGGATAAGCAAGACAAGTACCTAGCCAAGAGCTTGGAGGATCAAGCAGACAATCTTTCAGACCAACTGGATTATCGCTTTGACCAAGCTAGACAAGCCAGTCAGTTAGACCAAAAAGACTTAGAAGTAGCTGTCAGTGACCGTTTGCAGGAAGTGCGAATGGAGTTGCACCAAGGCCTGACTCAAGTTAGACAGGAGATGAACGAGAATCTCCTTCAAACCAGAGATAAGACCGACCAACGTCTCCAAGCCTTGCAGGAATCAAATGAGCAACGTTTGGAACAAATGCGCCAGACGGTCGAGGAAAAGTTAGAGAAGACCTTACAGACGCGCTTGCAGGCTTCCTTCGAGACAGTTTCCAAGCAACTGGAGTCGGTCAATCGAGGTTTGGGAGAGATGCAGACAGTTGCCCGCGACGTTGGTGCTCTCAACAAGGTTCTCTCTGGAACCAAGACGCGAGGAATTCTGGGAGAATTGCAACTGGGGCAAATCATTGAAGACATCATGACACCAGCCCAGTACGAACGAGAATTTGCAACTGTTGAAAACTCTAGCGAGCGAGTAGAGTACGCCATCAAGTTACCTGGCCAAGGCGACCAGGAATATGTCTATTTGCCGATTGATTCCAAGTTTCCATTGGCGGATTATTATCGCTTGGAAGAAGCTTATGAAGCAGGTGACAAGGATGAGATCGAACGTTGTCGCAAGCCACTCCTAGCAAGCGTCAAGCGTTTTGCCAAGGATATCAAGAGCAAGTACATAGCGCCGCCTCGGACGACCAATTTTGGAGTCTTGTTTGTTCCGACAGAAGGACTTTACTCAGAGATTGTTCGCAATCCGGTCTTCTTTGATGATTTGAGACGGGAGGAGCAGATTATTGTCGCAGGTCCAAGTACCCTATCGGCCCTGCTTAACTCCCTATCAGTTGGCTTCAAAACCCTCAATATCCAAAAGAGTGCTGACCATATCAGTAAGACTCTTGCCAGCGTTAAGACCGAGTTTGGCAAGTTCGGAGGCATTCTGGTCAAGGCACAAAAACATCTCCAACATGCCTCTGGCAATATTGATGAATTATTAAACCGTCGTACCACAGCTATCGAGCGGACGCTCCGTCACATTGAGTTATCAGAAGGTGAGCCTGCGCTTGATCTACTCCATTTCCAAGAAGATGAGGAAGAATATGAAGATTAGTCACATGAAAAAAGATGAGCTGTTTGAAGGTTTTTACCTGATTAAGTCAGCTGACCTGAGACAGACGCGTGCTGGGAAAAATTACCTAGCCTTTACCTTCCAAGACGATAGTGGCGAGATTGAAGGGAAACTCTGGGATGCCCAACCTCATAACGTTGAGGCCTTTACCGCTGGGAAAGTTGTCCACATGCAGGGACGCAGAGAAGTTTATAACAACACTCCTCAAGTCAATCAAATCACGCTTCGTTTACCTCAACCTGGGGAACCCAATGATCCAGCTGACTTCAAGGTCAAGTCACCAGTCGATGTCAAGGAAA
This sequence comes from Streptococcus mitis, assembly GCF_003942795.1. GTDB lineage: Bacteria > Bacillota > Bacilli > Lactobacillales > Streptococcaceae > Streptococcus > Streptococcus mitis_BJ. The sequence continues at coordinate 44,292 of NZ_RJNY01000013.1, read as the reverse complement.
TCCGTGACTACATGTCGCAAATGATTTTCAAGATTGAAAATCCTGTCTGGCAGCGTATCGTTCGCAGTCTCTACACCAAGTATGATAAGGATTTCTACTCCTATCCAGCTGCCAAGACCAACCACCATGCCTTTGAAACGGGTTTAGCCTATCATACAGCAACCATGGTGCGATTGGCAGATGCCATTAGCGAGATCTATCCTCAGCTCAATAAGAGCCTGCTCTATGCTGGAATTATGCTGCACGACTTGGCTAAGGTTTTAGAACTCAGTGGTCCCGATCAGACGGAGTACACAGTGCGAGGCAATCTCATCGGCCATATAGCCCTCATCGATAGCGAAATTACCAAGACAGTCATGGAACTGGGCATCGATGATACTAGAGAAGAAGTGGTGCTATTGCGCCATGTCATCCTCAGTCACCATGGCTTGCTGGAGTATGGAAGTCCAGTCCGTCCACGCATTATGGAGGCAGAGATTATTCATATGATTGACAATCTAGATGCCAGCATGATGATGATGTCAACGGCTCTAGCTTTGGTGGACAAAGGAGAGATGACCAATAAAATCTTCGCTATGGACAATCGTTCCTTCTATAAACCAGATTTAGATTAATAATTTAAGAAAAACGAGCATTTTTTACGCAATAATGTTCGTTTTTTTATGTGAATGTGGTATAATGGATAAAATATCAAAATTAAATGGAATGGTAAATAAAAATGAAATTAAGAAGAAGTGATCGGATGGTTGTCATTTCCAACTATTTGATTAATAATCCATACAAACTAACCAGTCTCAATACCTTTGCAGAAAAGTACGAATCTGCTAAATCATCGATTTCAGAGGACATCGTGATTATCAAGCGTGCCTTTGAGGAAATCGAAATCGGTCATATTCAGACTGTGACTGGAGCAGGTGGTGGTGTTATCTTTACACCATCAATCTCAAGCCATGAAGCCAAAGAAATGATCGCAGACTTGCGTGACAAACTTTCAGAAAGCGACCGTATCTTGCCAGGTGGCTACATCTACCTGTCTGATTTGCTTAGTACGCCTGCCATTTTGAAAAATATTGGTCGCATCATTGCCAAGAGCTTTATGGACCAAAAAATCGATGCCGTTATGACAGTAGCAACAAAAGGTGTGCCACTCGCAAATGCAGTTGCCAATGTCCTCAATGTTCCATTTGTCATTGTGCGCCGTGACTTGAAAATTACCGAAGGTTCAACGGTCAGCGTCAACTATGTTTCAGGTTCCAGCGGTGACCGTATTGAGAAAATGTTCCTTTCAAAACGCAGTCTCAAGGCAGGCAGTCGTGTCTTAATTGTGGATGACTTCTTGAAAGGTGGCGGAACGGTCAACGGGATGATTAGTCTCTTGCGTGAGTTTGACTCTGAACTAGCTGGTGTCGCAGTCTTTGCAGACAATGCCCAAGAAGAACGTGAAAAGCAGTTTGATTACAAGTCACTCTTGAAAGTAACCAATATTGATGTTAAGAACCAATCCATCGATGTTGAGATTGGAAATATCTTTGACGAAGACAAATAAGAGATAGAACTAAAGGTTGGAACGATTGTCCCAGCCTTTCTTTGCAAACAGAATAGAAGGATGCTTATGAAAACACCATTTATCAGCCGTGAAGATTTAGAAACAATTGTTGCAGAGTTCCCGACTCCCTTTCACTTATATGACGAGAAGGGGATTCGTGAAAAAGCAAGAGCAGTCAATCAGGCCTTTTCTTGGAATAAGGGATTCAAAGAATATTTTGCAGTTAAGGCCACTCCAACTCCAGCCATCTTGAAAATCCTCCAAGAGGAAGGTTGTGGTGTGGACTGTTCTAGTTATGTAGAGCTCTTGATGAGCCATAAACTGGATTTTCCCGGTTCTGAGATTATGTTCTCTTCAAACAATACGCCAGACCAAGAGTACGCTTATGCGCGTGAATTGGGCGCAACCATTAACTTGGATGCCTTTGAAGATATTGAACATTTAGAGCGTGTAGCAGGCATTCCAGAAATCATCTCTTGTCGTTACAATCCTGGTGGCGTTTTTGAGCTAGGAACAGATATCATGGACAATCCTGGAGAAGCTAAGTTTGGCATGACCAAGGACCAGCTTTTTGAAGCCTTTGCGATTTTGAAGGAAAAAGGAGCCAAGACTTTTGGGATTCACTCCTTCCTAGCATCCAATACCGTGACCCATCTCTACTACCCAGAGTTGGCCCGTCAGCTTTTTGAATTGGCTGTTGAAATCAAGGAAAAGTTGGGCATTTCACTAGACTTTATCAATCTTTCCGGCGGAATCGGAGTCAATTACCGTCCAGATCAGGAGCCAAATGACATTGCTGTGATTGGTGAGGGAGTTCGTAAGGTTTATGAGGAAGTCCTTACGCCAGCAGGTCTTGGTCAGGTTAAGATTTTCACCGAATTGGGTCGCTTTATGTTAGCCCCTCACGGAGCTCTCGTTACAAGAGTCACTCATAAGAAAAAAACCTATCGTACCTATCTGGGTGTGGATGCGTCAGCAGTCAACCTCATGCGTCCCGCCATGTATGGAGCCTACCACCATATCACCAATCTGACCCATCCAGATGGACCTATTGAGGTGGTAGACGTGGTCGGTTCACTCTGTGAAAACAATGATAAATTTGCAGTGAACCGCGAACTACCTTATACAGAAATCGGTGATTTGCTGGTAATTCATGATACAGGTGCACATGGATTCTCCATGGGTTACCAGTACAATGCCAAACTACGCTCGGCAGAAATCCTCTATACCGAAGAAGGCAAAGCCCGCCAAATCCGCCGTGCAGAGCGCCCTGAGGACTATTTTGCAACCTTGTATGGTTTTGATTTTGAATCGGATCATTAAAAGAAATTGAAAATGAAAGTGAAAAACAGATTGCTTTCTAAAAAATAGACAAAAAAACCTTGTTTTTCACCTTACTCGTGATATAATAAAACTATAAAACGGTTTCAAGGAAGGTGACGATATGTCTGAAGAAACAATTGACTATGGACAAGTGACAGGAATGGTGCATTCGACAGAGAGTTTTGGGGCGGTAGATGGCCCTGGGATTCGGTTTATTGTCTTTTTGCAGGGCTGTCACATGCGTTGCCAGTACTGCCATAACCCCGATACATGGGCTATGGAGACCAATAAATCACGCGAACGGACAGTAGACGATGTTTTGTCAGAAGCCCTTCGCTACCGTGGATTCTGGGGAGACAAAGGAGGAATCACTGTCAGTGGAGGAGAAGCCCTCTTACAGATTGATTTCTTGATTGCCCTTTTTACCAAGGCCAAGGAAAAAGGAATCCACTGTACCTTGGATACCTGTGCCCTTCCGTTCCGTAATAAACCACGTTATCTCGAAAAGTTTAATAAGCTCATGGCTGTCACTGACTTGGTTCTCTTGGATATCAAGGAGATCAACGACGAACAACACAGGATTGTTACCAGCCAAACCAATAAAAACATCTTGGCTTGTGCAAAATATCTATCAGATATTGGGAAGCCTGTGTGGATTCGCCATGTGCTGGTTCCAGGCTTGACAGACAGAGATGAGGACTTGATTGAACTCGGTAAATTCGTCAAAACCCTCAAAAACGTTGATAAGTTTGAAATCCTACCTTATCACACGATGGGAGAATTCAAGTGGCGTGAACTAGGAATTCCTTATTCGCTCGAAGGGGTAAAACCACCAACAGCAGACCGTGTCAAGAATGCCAAAAGACTCATGGATACAGAAAGCTATCAAGACTATATGAAGCGTGTACATGGATAAAAAAGAATCCTGATGGGAACATCAGGATTTTGTAATGCAAAAAAAGGCCTAGCCTTTCAGCTAAGCCGTTACCTTATTTCCTAGAATGTTGTTTACCAGCATTACGTTTTTTATGTTTCTTAGTAGTCGTAATTGCAGTTGCTTGGTTAGGAGTGATATCTTTTCGCCCGCCTGTAGTTGATGCTGAACTTGCTTTTGGTGGATTTTTGGCAAATTCTTCACGTACTTTTTGACGAAGTTTTGGACGAACAACATAGTTAACGATGAACTGTTGGAGAATCATCATGAAACCACCGACAACCCAGTAAAGTGTCACACTGGCTGGTGCGAAGAGGGAGAAGACGACAATCGTGAGTGGGCTCATGTAAATCATTTTCTTGAGTTGATCTCTTTGCATCTCGTCTTCTACTCCGTGAAGTGAAAGGAGTGATTGGAGATAGTAGAGGATACCAGCGAAGGCGACAAGGATCATACTTGGGGAACCGAGATTGATACCCAAGAAGGTAGAGCTAGCTACACCATCAGTGTAGTGGACTGCAAAGTAGATAGCAGAGAAGAAAGGCGCTTGAATGAGGAGAGGGAAGCATCCTACACCACCGAACATGCTGATGCCGTTTTCTTTTTGTGCAGCAAAGAGAGCTTGTTGTGCTTCTAGTTTTTCTTCCTGAGTTGTTGCCTCTTTAAGGCGTGTTTGATGTGGTTCGAGCACATGTTTGAGAGCATTCATCTTTTCAGAGTGAAGCGTTGCCTTCCATGATTGGTAGATACCGAGTGGCAAAATAATCAAACGTACGATAATCGTTACGATGATGATCCCAATCCCAAAACCAAGGTTCATATCATTGGCAAAGTACTTGATAGCCTCTGCCATAGGCGATCCGATAGTGTTCCAGATAAAACCAGTAGGTTGTCCTGTTGCTTTGTCTACTTGGACACAGCCTGTCAAGACGAGTAGCATAGCCACTCCCATAGCAGAGAGGGCAAAACGTTTAATAGATTTCAATGTTTTCATTCCTTCTTTAAAAATTATACCTTTCTATTCTACTGTTTTTTTGTAAAATATACAATAGTTCTAGAGACCTAATTTGCGACTTTGAAATCTGGATAGGATGAAAAGTTGCTCATTTGTACATCTAGATAGGTAACTTTTGAAAAAGGCGTTGGACCTTTACGGATTTCTTGGATAAATTTTGCCATGGTGGCAGAAGAGTCTGCCTGAGCGAGAATTTCCACTGTGCCATCGTCGTTATTCCAGACACGACCAGTGATGCCACCGATTTCAAGCGCTAAAGTATAAACACCCCAACGAAAACCAACACCCTGCACCCTGCCTTGGGCAATCATTCTAACCTTTTGCATACCAAACCCCTTTGATTGTGTTATAATATTTCTATGACTATTATAACCTCAAAAGCCAATTCTGTGGTAAAAAATGCCAAGAAATTACATCAAAAAAAATATCGAAAGTCTGCTTATTTGATTGAAGGATGGCACTTGTTTGAAGAAGCTGTTCAAGCTGGAGTGACGATTGAGAAGATTTTTGCCCTAGAAAGTTACCGAGATCAGCTAGTCGCTTTTCCTCAAGCTATCTGGGTTTCAGAGGAGATTTTGCTGGATTTGGCAGATACGCAAACTCCTCAAGGGATTGTTGCAGTGATTCAAAAAGAGGAAATAGGACTGCCTGATTTTCGTCAGGGTAAGTTTCTATTTTTAGAGGATGTCCAAGATCCTGGTAATGTTGGCACCATGATTCGGACGGCGGATGCCGCAGGTTTTACAGGGGTTATTGTTTCAGATAAGTCAGCAGATATCTACAGTCTCAAGACCCTGCGTTCCATGCAAGGAAGTCATTTTCACTTGCCCATCTATCGTATGCCAGTTGTCGCTTTTGTAGAAGGGGCAAAGAAGAGCAACTTGCCCATTCTGGCAACGACTTTATCAAGAGATTCCAAGGATTATCGTGACCTTTCTCCCCTAGAAAACTTTGCTTTAGTTATGGGAAATGAAGGACAGGGGATTAGTTCTGTCATGGCTGAGAGTGCTGATCAACTGGTTCATATTGGCATGAAAGGTCGGGCAGAGAGTCTCAATGTGGCAGTTGCCGCAGGTATTTTGATGTTTTATTTTAGCTGATTTATAAAATCTTTGTTATAATCAAGACATATTTATAGAAAAAGGAGAATCAGAATGAATCAAACGATTATTCAAGAACGTTCAGGTCTCAATCAATTTTACGCTAAGGTTTATGCCTTTGTGGGACTTGGGATTGGCCTATCAGCTCTCGTGTCAGCTTTGATGTTGACAGTCTTTCAGTCCCAATTGATTTACTTTTTAATGCATGGCCGTCTCTGGCTGATGGTTGCAACTTTTGCAGAACTTGCTCTAGTCTTTGTTGCAAGTAGCATGGCTGCGAAGAACAGCCCAGCGGCTCTCCCAGTATTTTTAGTTTATTCTGTTTTAAATGGATTTACGCTTAGTTTTGTCGTAGCCTTCTATACACCTGGGACCGTCTTATCAGCCTTTGTATCTAGTGCCCTTCTCTTCTTTGTCATGGCGGTGATCGGAATTTTCACCAAGAAAGATTTGAGTGGAATGGGCCGAGCTTTGATGGCGGCACTTGTTGGTCTCATCATTGCTATGGTTGTCAATCTATTTTTAGCCAATAGTTTCTTTGACTACATGATTAGTATTGCCATGGTCTTGGTTTTCTCGGGTTTGATTGCTTGGGACAACCAAAAGATTCGCTATGTTTATGAGCAGTCACGAGGACAAGTCGCGACAGGATGGGTCATCTCAATGGCACTCAGCATCTACCTAGACTTTATCAACCTTTTCCTTAGCATCTTACGAATCTTTGGTCGAAACGATTAATGAATGACAGAGTCAGTGTTCAAAAGAGCACTGACTTTTTCTTATTTACTCTTTTCTTTTCTTGGAAATAGGTGTATAATGCTTTTAACTAATTTTTGAGGAGCCGTTTATGAAGAAAAGTTTTATCCATCAGCAAGAAGAGATTTCCTTTGTCAAAAACACCTTTACCCAGTATTTGAAAGATAAGTTAGAAGTTGTTGAAGTTCAAGGTCCTATCTTGAGCAAGGTTGGTGATGGGATGCAGGATAACCTGTCCGGTGTCGAACATCCAGTATCCGTAAAGGTCTTGCAGATTCCAGATGAAACTTATGAAGTCGTTCACTCACTAGCCAAATGGAAGCGCCACACCTTGGCTCGGTTTGGTTTCGGTGAGGGTGAAGGTCTATTTGTTCATATGAAGGCCCTTCGTCCAGATGAAGATTCGCTTGATGCGACTCACTCAGTTTATGTAGACCAGTGGGACTGGGAAAAAGTGATTCCAAATGGTCAACGCAATATCGCTTATCTCAAAGAAACCGTTGAGAAGATTTACAAGGCTATTCGTCTGACAGAGCTAGCCGTAGAAGCGCGCTACGATATTGAATCCATTTTGCCAAAACAAATCACCTTTATCCATACAGAAGAGTTGGTGGAACGCTATCCAGATTTGACACCGAAAGAGCGTGAAAATGCAATCTGTAAAGAGTTCGGTGCTGTCTTCTTGATTGGTATTGGTGGCGAGTTGCCTGATGGCAAGCCTCATGACGGCCGTGCACCTGACTACGATGACTGGACAACAGAGTCTGAAAATGGCTACAAAGGGTTGAATGGTGATATTCTAGTTTGGAACGAATCTCTTGGTTGTGCCTTTGAACTTTCCTCAATGGGGATTCGGGTAGATGAGGATACCCTTCGTCGCCAAGTGGCTCTTACAGGAGACGAAGATCGTCTTGAGCTGGAATGGCATAAAGCCCTGCTTAACGGCCTTTTCCCACTGACAATCGGTGGAGGTATCGGACAGTCTCGGATGGCCATGTTCCTTCTTCGTAAGAAACACATCGGAGAAGTTCAGACTAGTGTTTGGCCTCAGGAAGTCCGCGATACGTACGAAAATATCTTGTAGAGAATCGAACCGCAAGGTTCGGTTTTCTTTCTCTTTTTGCCTATAATTTGGTATAATAAACGGTATGAAAATCGTATCAGGAATCTACGGAGGGCGTCCCCTCAAGACGCTAGAAGGCAAGACGACGAGGCCGACATCGGATAAGGTGCGTGGAGCTATCTTTAACATGATAGGTCCCTATTTTGAGGGTGGTCGTGTCTTGGATCTCTATGCTGGCAGTGGTGGTCTGTCTATTGAAGCTGTGTCAAGAGGGATGTCCCATGCTGTCTTAGTGGAACGGGATCGAAAGGCACAAGCTATCATCGCTGAAAATATCCAAATGACCAAGGAAGTTTCCAAATTTCAGCTCTTAAAGATGGAGGCTGAACGGGCCTTGGAGCAGGTGACGGGTCCCTTTGACCTGGTCTTTTTAGACCCTCCCTATGCCAAGGAACAAATCGTTGCAGATATCGAAAAAATGGCAGAAAGAAACCTTTTCTCCGACGAAATCATGGTTGTCTGCGAAACTGATAAGTCTGTAGAACTTCCAGAAGAAATTGCCTGCCTCGGCATCTGGAAGGAAAAAATATATGGGATTAGTAAGGTGACGGTCTATGTCAGATAAAATTGGATTATTTACAGGTTCATTTGATCCGATGACAAATGGACATCTGGATATCATTGAACGAGCCAGCAAACTCTTTGATAAGCTCTATGTCGGGGTGTTCTACAATCCCCACAAACAAGGTTTTCTCCCTGTTGAAAACCGCAAACGGGCAGTCGAAAAAGCTGTGGCGCATTTAGATAATGTAGGGGTCCTAGCTTCTCATGACCAGCTAGTCGTCGATGTTGCAAGAAGACTGGGGGCTAAAACCCTTGTCCGTGGCTTGCGGAATGCCACCGATTTGCAATACGAGTCTAGTTTTGATTACTACAATCATCAACTGGCTCCAGAAATCGAAACCATTTACTTATATAGTCGCCCAGAGCATCTTTATATCAGCTCTTCAGCCGTGAGAGAACTTCTGAAGTTTGGTCAGGAGATTCAGCAATATGTCCCAAACAGTGTTGTGGAGGAATTAGAACATGAAGAAAAAAACTAGATGGCCCTTATATGTCATCCTAGCACTAGTAGTGACTTTTTTAGCTTTTGTAGTACCTTTACCCTACTACATAGAAGTTCCAGGGGGAGCGGAAGATATTCGTCAAGTTTTAAAAGTCAATGAAACAGAAGATACAGAAGCAGGAGCTTACCAGTTTGTAACAGTCGGTATTCGACACGCAACCCTATCACATCTTGTCTATGCTTGGTTAACACCTTTCACGGATATTAGAAGTGTCAAGGAGACTACGGGTGGCTCTACTGATGCAGAGTTTATGCGGATCAATCAGTTCTACATGCAAACATCCCAAAACATGGCCAAGTATCAAGGACTGAAGACGGCTGGAAAGGATATCGAACTCAAGTACCTGGGTGTCTATGTCTTGACCGTGACGGACAATTCAACTTTTAAGGGCATTCTGAACATTGCAGACACAGTGACGGCTGTTAACGACAAAACATTTGACAGTTCTAAAGACTTGGTCGACTATGTCAACTCTCAACAATTAGGGGATACGGTCAAGGTAACCTATGAAGAAGACGGAAAAGTCAAGTCTGCAGAAGGTAAAATTATCACTCTCGAAAACGGAAAAAACGGGATTGGGATTGGTCTGATTGACCGTACGGAAGTGACCAGTGACATTCCAATTCGCTTTTCGACAGCTGGTATCGGCGGGCCAAGTGCCGGTCTTATGTTTAGTCTCGCTATTTATACCCAGATAGCAGATCCAGGACTTCGTAATGGTCGCATCGTTGCGGGAACGGGAACCATTGATCGCGATGGAAATGTTGGCGACATCGGTGGAATTGACAAAAAAGTGGTTGCAGCCTCTCGTCAGGGAGCCAACATCTTTTTTGCTCCTGACAATCCAGTCACCGAGGAAGCAAAAAAAGCAGATCCCGATGCGAAAAGCAACTATGAAACAGCCCTAGAAGCTGCTAAAACGATCAAAACAGAGATGAAAATCGTTCCCGTTAAGACTTTGCAGGATGCGATTGATTACCTTAAAAACAATCCCTAATTTGTAGAAAAATAGAAAACTAGCGCGCAAGCGGATAAGATGGTATAATAGTCAAATGGTTCAATTATTATTCACTCTAAGTAGTCATATACTCTTTATTTATTTGAGTTTTTACCTTTTGAAGGATCTTGTGAGATGGGAAAAGGTTTTAAAAGTGAACGCTACTAACACAAAAAAGGTTCGTTTGTTGGTAGGCTTCTTTAGTATTGTGATGGGCTACATCTTGAGTTCATTCTTTATCAGTTTGTACCAACTGTGGCAAGAAGCACTTAGAGGACTATTATAAAATCAAAAGTAAAGGAAGCAACTATGGAAAAAATTGTGGTTCAAGGCGGAGATAATCGTCTGGTTGGGAGTGTGACGATTGAGGGAGCAAAGAATGCAGTCTTGCCCTTGTTGGCAGCGACTATTTTAGCAAGTGAAGGAAAGACCGTCTTACAAAATGTCCCAATCTTGTCAGATGTGTTCACCATGAATCAAGTAGTTCGGGGTCTGAATGCCAAGGTGGACTTTGATGAGGAAGCTCATCTTGTCGAGGTCGATGCGACTGGTGATATCACGGAGGAAGCTCCATACAAGTATGTCAGCAAGATGCGAGCATCCATCGTTGTTTTGGGACCAATCCTTGCTCGTGTAGGTCATGCCAAGGTATCCATGCCAGGTGGTTGTACTATTGGAAGTCGTCCCATCGACCTCCACCTCAAAGGTTTGGAAGCTATGGGGGCTAAAATCACTCAGACAGCTGGCTACATCGAAGCCAAGGCAGACCACTTGCATGGCGCTCATATCTACATGGACTTCCCTAGTGTCGGTGCAACACAAAACTTGATGATGGCAGCAACTTTAGCTGATGGTGTGACAGTCATTGAAAATGCTGCGCGTGAGCCAGAAATTGTAGATCTCGCTATCTTCCTTAATGAAATGGGAGCCAAGGTCAAGGGAGCTGGTACCGAAACAATCACAGTGACTGGTGCCGAGAACCTCCATGGTACGACTCATACTGTAGTACAGGACCGTATCGAAGCTGGAACCTTTATGGTAGCGGCAGCTATGACTGGTGGGGATGTTCTCGTTCGTGATGCAGTATGGGAGCACAATCGTCCCTTGATTTCAAAACTACTTGAGATGGGTGTTGAAGTGACAGAGGAGTCAGAAGGTATCCGTGTTCGTTCTCAACTTGAAAATCTCAAGGCTGTTCATGTAAAAACCTTACCACATCCAGGATTTCCAACAGATATGCAGGCACAATTTACAGCTTTGATGACAGTCGCAAAAGGGGAATCTACCATGGTGGAAACGGTGTTTGAGAATCGCTTCCAACACTTAGAGGAAATGCGCCGTATGGGCTTGCATTCAGAGATTATCCGTGACACAGCTCGTATTGTTGGGGGGCAGGCTTTGCAAGGGGCAGAAGTTCTATCAACGGACCTTCGCGCTAGTGCGGCTTTGATTTTGACAGGTCTGGTGGCGCAGGGAGAAACAATTGTTGGTAAGTTAGTCCACCTTGATAGAGGCTACTACCGCTTTCATGAGAAGTTGACTCGGCTAGGAGCGAAGATTCAGCGAATCGAGGCAAATGATGAAGAAGAATAAAAACTTACGCTATGTACTCCGTCGCCTACTGTTGATTTTTATTGTTCTCTTGATAGGTTTCCTTGCTTTAGGAATCGGCTTAATGGTTGGTTATGGCATCCTAGGAAAGGGACAGGATCCATGGGCTATCTTGTCTCCGGCAAAGTGGCAGGAATTGATTAGTAAATTTACAGGAAATTAGACTGGGAGACCAGTCTTTTTCTAAAGAAACAAGGAGAAAAATGAACAAAAAAACAAGACAGACTTTGATAGGGTTACTTCTATTCTTACTCTTGGCTGCTGGAAGCTACTACATCAAGCAGATGCAGACAGCGTCAAACACCCCTAGAACCAATGTTAGTCAGAAAAAACAAGCTTCAGAAGCTCCCAGTCAGGAGCTGGCTGAAAGTGTCTTAACTGAGTCAATCAAAAACCAAATCAAGGGTAATCTCGAGTGGAATGGAGCAGGAGCTTTTGTTGTAAATGGCAATAAAACCAATCTAGATGCCAGGGTTTCTAGTAAACCCTATGCGGATAATAAAACAAAGACAGTTGGAAAAGAAACCGTCCCAACTGTTGCCAATGCCATCTTATCCAAAGCGACTCGGCAATATAAGAATCGTGAAGAAACAGGAAATGGATCCACCTCTTGGACGCCACCAGGATGGCATCAAGTTAAGAATCTAAAGGGAGACTATACACATGCAGTTGATAGAGGACACCTGCTGGGCTATGCCTTGATAGGTGGTTTGAATGGTTTTGATGCCTCTACCAGCAACCCCAAGAACATTGCAGTCCAGACAGCTTGGGCAAACCAAGCACAGGCTGAGGATTCGACAGGTCAGAACTACTATGAGAGTTTGGTCAGAAAAGCCTTGGACCAAAATAAGAGGGTCCGTTACCGCGTGACACTCCACTATGCGACAAATGAGGACCTAGTTCCATCCGCTTCACAAATTGAAGCCAAATCTTCAGATGGCGAATTGGAGTTCAATGTCCTAATCCCCAATGTTCAAAAGGGAATCCAGCTTGACTATCGAACAGGTCAAGTGACAGTGACGGATTAGAAACAATGGATACTATATAAAACAGCTCCTTTGTCCTCTAGAGGCAGGGGAGTTGTTGTTTAAATGAAAAATAATGTGAATCCTGAAGAATTTTATGATATAATGAAACACAAGATACTATTTTAGGAGAAGGACTATGGAAGACCCGAGCAGTCAGAATTTGTTGCTACAGTTTGTATTATTATTTATCTTGACCTTGTTAAATGCTTTTTTCTCAGCCACTGAGATGGCAATGGTGTCACTAAACCGTTCCCGAGTAGAGCAAAAGGCAGAAGAGGGAGACAAACGTTACATCCGTTTGTTAAAGGTACTTGAAAATCCTAACCACTTTTTATCAACGATTCAAGTTGGTATCACGTTAATTACCATCTTGTCTGGGGCCAGTTTAGCGGAGACTCTAGGACGCGAAATTGCATCTTGGATAGGGAACAGTGAAACAGCTTCCGCTATTGCAAGTTTTCTATCTTTAGCGTTTTTGACCTATATTTCCATTGTTTTTGGGGAACTTTATCCCAAGAGAATTGCTCTAAATCTGAAAGATACCTTAGCTATCCGAACAGCGCCAGTCATTATTGGTTTGGGGAAAATTGTCAGTCCCTTTGTTTGGCTTTTGTCAGCCTCAACGAATCTATTGAGCCGTGTGACGCCAATGACCTTTGATGATGCTGATGAAAAGATGACACGTGATGAAATTGAGTATATGCTCACTAACAGCGAAGAAACACTGGATGCAGATGAGATTGAAATGCTACAGGGAGTCTTTTCTTTAGATGAACTAATGGCTCGTGAGGTAATGGTGCCCCGAACAGATGCCTTTATGGTGGATATTCAGGATGACAGTCAAACGATTATCGAGAGTATTTTAAAGCAAAATTTCTCACGTATCCCTGTTTATGATGGGGATAAGGATAATGTTATTGGTTTGATTCACACCAAGCGCTTGTTGAATGCCGCTTTTGTGGATGGCTTTGACAATATTGTTTGGAAACGAATTCTCCAAACGCCACTGTTTGTTCCTGAGACTATCTTTGTGGACGATCTTCTTAAAGAACTTCGAAATACCCAAAATCAAATGGCCATCTTACTAGATGAATACGGTGGAATGGCTGGTTTGGTAACTCTGGAAGACCTCTTAGAAGAAATTGTTGGTGAGATTGATGATGAGACTGACAAGGCTGAAATTGAAGTCCATCAAATAGGAGAAGACACCTATATCGTTCAAGGTACCATGAATCTTAATGATTTTAATGACTACTTTGATGTGGAACTGGAAAGTGATGATGTTGATACCATCGCCGGTTATTATTTGACGGGTGTGGGAATGATTCCAACGACTGAAAAACTCAGTTATGAATTGGTCAGCCAAAACAAACAAATCATCCTAACCAATGACAAGGTGAAAAACGGACGTGTTACCAAGGTAAAAGTCCAAATCACTGAAATAGAGACTGAAGAAGAAACAGAATAAAGCAGTGACTTGAGTCACTGCTTTTTGTAAATCTATATGGTAGACACAGTTATCCCTATCTATTTGGAATAACAAAAAGCCCGATTTTACGGGCTTTTCATTCGGTTAATTCCTGTTAATTCAGGTACTGAAAGGCGGTAGACGGATTTGAACCGACGATCAAGCTTTTGCAGAGCCGTGCCTTACCACTTGGCTATACCGCCTCAACGTTTATTATTATACCTTGAAAATCATTTTCCGTCAATAGTTTCTTATTCTAAAATCCAATTTAAGAAGATAGATTATGTCATGTGAAGAAAAAAGGGAAAAGCAACTTGTAAAAATCAAGCTTACAGAGCTAGACAAATTAATTTTCTTTTCTTATAAATACAAATAAAGAATGGGGAAATTCTGACAAAGAGAAGTTTTTTGTAGATATACGCCTAAATATTCTGAAAATTCGTTTACTTTTTAGAAGATATATGTTATAATTTCCAATAAGCCTAAATTTTTCAAGAGGAGTTATATACATGAAAAAAAGCAGAGTATTGGTTGCAGCAGGGGTTGCCTTATTAGCGACTGGCGTACTAGCTGCCTGCGGTTCTTCTAAATCATCTGATTCAACAGCACCAAAAAATTATGGTTATGTCTATTCAGCTGACCCAGAAACATTGGATTACCTCATTTCCGGGAAACAAAGTACTAAGATTGCCACTTCAAATGGTATTGACGGTCTTTTCACAAACGACAAGTATGGGAACCTAGTTCCTGCAGTTGCAGAAGACTGGTCAGTTTCAAAAGATGGTTTGACTTATACCTATAAGATTCGTAAAGGTGTTAAATGGATGACATCAGATGGCGAAGAGTATGCTGAAGTGACAGCTAAAGACTTTGTAAATGGCTTGAAACACGCGGCTGATCACAAGTCTGAAGCACTTTATCTAGCAGAAGATTCAGTTAAAGGTCTAGCTGACTATAAAGCTGGAAATAATAAAGACTTTTCTTCAGTAGGTGTAAAGGCAGTTGATGATTATACTCTTGAGTATACTTTGAATCAACCAGAACCATACTGGAACTCTAAGATGGCTTACTCAATCTTCTGGCCATTGAACGAAGATTTTGAAAAATCAAAAGGATCAGATTTTGCCAAAGCAACAGATCCTACATCATTGCTTTATAATGGACCGTTCTTGCTAAAAGGTTTGACTACTAAATCTTCTATCGAATTTGCTAAGAATGAGCAGTACTGGGATAAGGATAACGTTCACCTTGATAAAGTTACCCTTGCTTTCTATGATGGGTCCGACCAAGAGTCCATTGAGCGTAACTTTACAAGTGGAGCATACAGCTATGCTCGCCTTTTCCCTACAAGTTCAAACTACTCTAAGGTAGCAGAAAGTTATAAGGATAATATCTTTTACACTCCATCGGGACCTGGTATTTTTGGTTTAGGTGTCAATATTGACCGTCAAGGTTACAAATACACTTCTAAGACAACTGATGAAGAAAAGTCTTCTACTAAGAAAGCCCTTCTTAACAAAGACTTCCGTCAGGCCTTGAACTTCGCCTTTGACCGTACTTCTTACTCAGCACAAATCAATGGTAAAGAAGGGGCTCCCCTTGCAGTTCGCAACCTCTTTGTGAAACCTGACTTTGTTTCTGCAGGAGACAAAACCTTCGGTGACTTGGTAACTGAAAAGATGGCTACTTATGGTGATGAGTGGAAGAACGTAAACTTTGCTGATGGCCAAGACGGTCTCTTCAATGCTGATAAAGCCAAGACTGAATTTGCGAAAGCCAAAACTGCATTGGAAGCAGAAGGAGCAAAATTCCCTATCCACTTGGATATTCCAGTAGACCAAACTGCTAAGAGCTATATCGCTCGTATTCAATCCTTTAAACAAACAGTTGAAAAAGTACTTGGTGAAGATAATGTAGTGATTGATATCCAACAAGTTTCTAAAGATGAGTTGAACAATATCACCTACTATGCAGCAAGCGCTGCGGCAGAAGATTGGGATCTCTCAGGAGCAGTTGGATGGAATCCAGACTACGAAGATCCATCAACTTACCTTGATATCTTAAAAACAACTAATAGCGAGCAAACAAAAACATACATGGGTTACGACGATCCAGCAAATGCAGCAGCTGCACAAGTTGGTTTGAAAGAATATGATAAGTTAGTTGATGAAGCTGCTAAAGAAACTGACGATTTGAACGCTCGTTATGAAAAATACGCAGCAGCTCAAGCTTGGTTGACAGATAGCTCACTCTTCTTGCCAGCTATGTCATCAAGTGGTGCTGCACCATTCATTTCTCGTGTTGTACCATTCACAGCATCATACAGCCAATCTGGAGATAAGGGCTCAGACGTATACTTCAAGTATATTCAATTACAAGATAAGGTTGTAACGAAAGCTGATTACGAACAAGCTCGTGAGAAATGGCTCAAAGAGAAAAAAGAATCAAACGAAAAAGTTCAAAAAGAATTGACGAATCACGTTAAATAAATAACTCTCAAGAGAACTTTCTCTCCATGAGGAGAAGGTTCTTTTGGGATTTTAAAAGGAAACGATATGAAGAAATATATTTTTATGCGTGTATTACGTTCATTGTTGTCCATTTTCTTGGTGACAACCTTGACCTACACAATTATCTATACGATGGTTCCTCGAAAATTGATTTTCAAGCAGGATACCAACTATAACAAGATTGCAACGACGCCGGACAAGCGGGATAATTATGAGAATACCGTTTATGAACGTATGGGCTATATCGAGTATTATGATACCAAGGAGTTGCAAGAAAAAGCTAGCACAATGGACTCATCTGTAACAGTAGATGCCAATGACACCAATAAGGCAATCTACGAAAAATACATCAACCAACTAGGAAATGGTTGGACACTCGGTGTGTTCTCAGAAAGTGGTCAATTCTATGCTACGCGTGAAATTCCGATTTTTGAACGTGTCTTCAAATTCTATGCCAACTTGCTTGATATTGATCATACAAATAAGATTCAAGACCCTGAAAATCCAAACTTGGAACGTTATCTTCGTTTTGAAAATGACCCTGCTATCGGTTGGTCATTGGTTGGTTCAGGTACCAAACATAAATACCTTTTGTATTTCAACAATCAATTCCCATTTGTACACCAAAACTTTGTGAACATTAACTTGGGTGACTCTTACCCAACTTATGCAAATACACCGGTGCTTCAAGTTATCACACAAGGTCAAGGACAAACTAAGACATCAGAAGTTCAATTCCCTACTGGTAAAAAGACTTCGTCTGTAGATATTTACTCTCGTACCTACAAATCTCCAAGTCAAGCAGATGCGCGTGAAATGGCTAACTATGGTAAGGACGATCCATATACAGCTACAGAAAGTAACTACCAATATCCATCTATGATTGCAAGCTCAGCTGTTGCTGGTTTGATTGGTTTGATTATTTCTTATGCTATTGCGATTCCTCTTGGATCTGCTATGGCTCGCCACAAGAATACTTGGATTGACAGCTTCTCAACAGGTGTTCTAACCTTCTTGCTTGCACTTCCAACGATTGCCTTGGTTTATATCGTTCGCTTGATTGGATCATCTATTGGTCTACCTGACTCATTCCCTATCTTGGGGGCTGGAGATTGGCGTTCCTATGTCTTGCCAGCAGTCATTCTAGGTTTGCTGGGAGCACCAAGTACAGCAATCTGGATTCGTCGTTACATGATTGACTTGCAATCTCAAGACTTCGTTCGTTTTGCTCGTGCAAAAGGTTTATCTGAAAAAGAAATCTCAAATAAACACGTCTTTAAAAATGCCATGGTTCCTTTGGTTTCAGGTATTCCAGGTGCCGTAATCGGGGTTATTGGTGGTGCAACATTGACAGAAACAGTCTTCGCCTTCCCAGGTATGGGTAAAATGTTGATTGACTCTGTTAAGGCATCAAATAACTCAATGGTAGTTGGTCTCGTCTTCATCTTTACATGTATTTCTATCTTCTCACTCTTTGTAGGAGATATCTGGATGACCATGCTTGACCCACGTATTAAATTGACAGAGAAAGGAGGCAAATAATGTCAACAATTGATAAAGAAAAATTTCAGTTCGTAAAACGTGATGATTTTGCCTCTGAAACGATTGATGCTCCTGCCTACTCTTACTGGGGCTCTGTATTTAGACAGTTTTTAAAGAAAAAATCAACAGTCATTATGTTGGGAATATTGGTAGCTATTATTTTGATGAGTTTTATCTATCCGATGTTTTCAGACTTTGACTTTAACGATGTAAGTAAGGTAAATGACTTTAGCGCTCGTTTTATTAAGCCCAATGCCGAACACTGGTTTGGTACTGATAGCAATGGTAAATCCTTGTTTGATGGAGTTTGGTTTGGTGCGCGTAACTCTATCCTCATCTCTGTCATTGCCACTTTTATCAACCTTGTGATTGGGGTGATTGTTGGTGGAATTTGGGGGATTTCCAAATCTGTTGACCGCGTCATGATGGAAGTTTATAACATTATTTCAAACATTCCATCTCTCTTGATTGTTATCGTCTTGACTTACTCAATTGGTGCTGGTTTCTGGAATTTGATCTTTGCTATGAGTGTGACGACTTGGATCGGTATTGCTTATTCAATTCGTATTCAAATCATGCGTTACCGTGACTTGGAATACAACCTTGCTTCTCAAACACTTGGAACACCAACCTTTAAAATCATCGTGAAAAATATCATGCCACAATTGGTATCTGTTATTGTTTCTACGATGACCTTGATGTTGCCAAGCTTTATCTCTTATGAGGCATTCCTTTCTTTCTTTGGATTGGGATTGCCTGTAACAGTGCCAAGTTTGGGACGTTTGATCTCAGATTACTCACAAAACGTTACGACCAACGCGTACTTGTTCTGGATTCCATTGACAACCTTGATTTTGGTATCCCTATCTCTATTCGTTGTTGGTCAGAACTTAGCGGATGCTAGTGATCCACGTACACATAGATAGGAGTAGACATGACAAAAGAAAGTAATGTAATTTTGACTGCTCGCGATATCGTCGTGGAATTTGACGTTCGTGACAAAGTTCTAACAGCTATCAGAGGCGTTTCTCTAGAACTGATTGAAGGAGAAGTTCTTGCCTTGGTAGGTGAGTCTGGTTCTGGTAAATCTGTATTAACAAAAACCTTTACAGGGATGTTAGAAGATAATGGACGCATTGCCCAAGGAAGCATCGACTATCGTGGACAAGACTTGACAGCTCTTACTTCTAACAAGGAATGGGAGAAAATCCGTGGTGCTAAAATTGCAACCATCTTCCAAGACCCAATGACAAGTTTGGATCCAATTAATACAATCGGTAGCCAAATCACAGAAGTTATCGTTAAACACCAAGGGAAAACAGCTAAGGAAGCCAAAGAAATGGCAATTGATTATATGAACAAGGTCGGAATTCCAGACGCTGAAAAACGTTTTGACGAGTATCCTTTCCAATATTCTGGAGGGATGCGCCAACGTATCGTTATTGCCATTGCCCTTGCGTGTCGTCCAGATATTTTGATCTGTGACGAACCAACGACGGCTCTTGATGTAACCATTCAAGCGCAAATCATTGATTTGCTTAAAACTTTGCAAGATGAGTACCACTTCACCATTATCTTTATCACTCATGACCTTGGTGTGGTAGCAAGTATTGCCGATAAGGTAGCGGTTATGTATGCTGGTGAAATTGTAGAATACGGTACTGTTGAGGAAGTCTTCTACGACCCACGTCATCCATATACTTGGAGTCTCTTGTCTAGCTTGCCACAGCTCGCTGATGATAAAGGGGAATTGTACTCTATCCCAGGAACACCGCCGTCTCTTTATACGGAGTTGAAAGGTGATGCCTTTGCCCTTCGTTCAGATTATGCGATGCAAATTGACTTTGAACAGAAAGCACCTCAGTTTTCAGTCACTGATACTCACTGGGCTAAGACTTGGTTGCTTCATGAGAATGCTCCTAAGGTTGAAAAACCAGAAATCATCGCAGATTTACATGATAAAATTCGTGATAAAATGGGCTTTGCTCATCTAGAAGACTAGGAGGAAGGAAATGTCTGAAAAATTAGTAGAAATTAAAGATTTAGAAATTTCCTTCGGTGAAGGAAGTAAGAAGTTTGTTGCCGTTAAAAACGCTAACTTCTTTATCAACAAGGGAGAAACTTTCTCTCTCGTTGGTGAATCTGGTAGTGGGAAAACAACCATTGGTCGTGCCATTATTGGTTTGAATAATACTAGTAAAGGTNAAATCATCTTTGATGGTCATAAAATTAATGGGAAAAAATCTCATAAGGAATCTTCAGAGTTGATCCGCCGTATCCAGATGATTTTCCAAGACCCTGCAGCCAGTTTAAATGAACGTGCGACAGTTGACTATATCATCTCTGAAGGTCTTTACAACTACCACTTGTTCAAAGATGAAGAAGAGCGAAAAGAAAAAGTTCAAAAGATGATTCATGAAGTTGGTCTTTTGAAAGAGCACTTGACTCGTTACCCACACGAGTTTTCTGGTGGTCAACGTCAACGTATTGGAATTGCCCGTGCTCTTGTGATGGAACCTGATTTCGTTATTGCGGATGAGCCAATTTCAGCCTTGGACGTGTCTGTTCGTGCGCAAGTCTTGAACTTGCTCAAGAAGTTTCAAAAAGAATTGGGCTTGACCTATCTCTTCATTGCGCATGACTTGTCAGTTGTTCGTTTTATCTCAGATCGTATCGCAGTTATCTATAAAGGTGTTATTGTTGAAGTAGCGGAGACAGAGGAGCTGTTTAACAATCCGGTTCATCCGTACACTCAAGCACTTCTATCTGCTGTACCGATTCCAGATCCAATCTTGGAACGTAAGAAGGTCTTGAAAGTCTATGATCCTAGCCAACATGACTATGAGACAGACAAACCATCTATGGTGGAAATTCGTCCAGGTCACTATGTTTGGGCTAATCAAGCGGAAGTTGCTCGCTACAAAGAAGCACTTAAAAAATAAACAGATTAGGAGGGGACCGAAAGGTCTTCTCATTTTTAATAGAAAAACTCCCCTTTCACTAGCTTGTAAAAGGGGAGTTGTATTATAATTAGCGTTTGGACCAGGTACGTTTCATAAAGAGAAGCAAAATGGGATAAATCTCTAGACGACCTGCAATCATTGCAAATGAGAGAAGGATTTTAGAGATGGGACTAAAGATAGCAAAACTAGAAGTTGTACCTAGAATAGGTCCGATGTTATTGAAACAACTGAAGACAGCACTGGTAATAACTAGAAAATCATTGCTATCTAGACTGACAATGAAGATAAGTGATAGTAAAATCATCACATAAATGACAAAATATTTTAGGACCTTGTGCTGGGTATCCTTATCAATCACAGTTTTATTGACATGTAGAGTCAATACGCGATGAGGAGATAAGATGGACAAGATCTGATTTTTTGCAATTTTTGAAAGGATGAGCCCTCTGATAACTTTGAGTCCACCTGCGGTTGATCCAGCAGAGCCGCCGATTCCCATGAGGAAGAGGAGGATAAATTGGGAGAAGAGGGGCCAGTTGGTGATATCTCCATAACCAAAACCAGTTGTTGTGATGATATTGGACACCTGGAAGAGGGCCATTTCAAAGCTCTGAGAGACACTTTGGTAGAGATGGAGCGTATTGAGAGTAATCAAGCCTGTAGAAACTAGGACAATGATTACATACGTACGAAGTTCTTCATCACCAAAGAAAGCCTTAACTCGACGGAGCATGAGGCAGTAGTAGAGATTAAAGTTGACCCCAAAAACCAGAACTCCGATACTGACGAGATAGGTGATGAGTGGGCTGCCGTAGTGGGCAATTCCGTCGTTATAGACGGTGAAGCCTCCGGTTCCTGCCGTTCCCATAGCAATGACAAAGCTATCAAATAGAGGCATGCCAGCTAGATAGTAGATGACTACAAAAAGTGAGAAGAGCCCTAAATAAAGCAGATAGAGGATCTGGGCGGTATTTTTCAGTTTGGATACAACCTTGCCAAAGACAGGCCCAGGGACCTCAGCCTTCATCACCTCTAAGTGACTATTCTTGGCATTGTCCATAATGGCAAGCGCGAAGACGAGTACCCCCATCCCTCCAATCAAGTGAGTGAAACTTCGCCAGAAGAGGAGGGAACGGCTGAGAACGGAGACATCTGTCAGAATGGTTGCTCCTGTAGTTGTAAAACCAGAACTGATTTCAAAGAAGGCATCGATGACACTTGGGATTTGTCCTGAAAAGACAAAGGGAAGCGCTCCAAAGAAAGACCATAGAATCCAACAGAGGGCGACGATTAAGACTCCTTCCTTAGTATAAATTCGCTGATTTTTGGGTTTCCGTAAAATTCCCAAGCTACCAAGAAGTATTAAAATTCCAATTGTTGTAAAGAGTGCTGTAAATACTTGGCTGGATTCTTGATAATAGGTTGCTACGCTAACGGGCACTAGGAGGAGAACCGCCTCAATCAAGAGGAGTTTTGAGAGGAGGTAACGAATCATACTTTTATTCATCTTTTACCTCTCAATCAGATCATAAATCTTGGTGATATTTGGTAATAAGGTCGTCACGAGTAACTGATCTCCTACCTCAAGTCTATCCTCTCCAGTAGGGAAGATTGTTTTTCCTTTTCGGATAATGGCTGCGATGAGAACCCCTTTCTTCAATTTCAGATGTGAAAGAGGTTTGGCAGTCATTTTATTAGCTTCCTTGATTTGGAATTGAAGAGTTTCAATTTGACCGTTTGCTAGATGGTGCATGGCTTGAAGGTCTGAGTATTGAGCGTTTACTCGACCACGGATAAAGTGCATAATGGTATCCACTGCAATGCTTTTGGGTGTGATGATACTTGAAAAATCAGGTGCATGGATAATCTCTAAAAGGCTTGTTCGGTTGACCTTGGTGATATTCTTATGGACACCAACACGGTCTAAGAACATAGAGGTAATGATGTTTTCCTCATCAACTCCAGTCAAAGTTGCAACTGCATCATAGTGGGGAGCACTTTCTTCCAGCAAAATGTCTTTTGCAGTTCCATCTCCTTGGACAATATAGAGATTGGGGAACTTTTCACTGAAGAAACGAGCTCTTTCAGGATTGATCTCGATGACCTTGGTATCAATGCGACTGTCTTTTAAAATGCCAAGTAGGTAATAAGCAATTTTTCCAGCACCAACGATGAGCAAGCTTTTCACTGTACGTGATTTGAAATAGTTATGGAAGAGCATCATATCCACACGATTCCCAGTAACAAAAATTCTATCTCTGTCCTGAATGGTGATATCACCGCTCGGAATCATAAGTTGATGGTCTCGTTCCATAGCGCAGACAATGATATTGCCAAATTTTTTACGAAAATCTGAGATTGACATTTGACAGAGACCACTGGAATCTTTGACAACAAACTCCATCAGATTGACCCGTCCCCCTGAGAACCGCTCAACTGAGAGTGCATTCGGAAAATCAATGATATTTGAGATAGCACGGGCGGCTAGGAGTTCTGGGTTAACGATAAGTGAGAATCCAAGAATATTTTTCTCTTTGAAATAGGCATTGGAGTATTCAGGATTTCGCACTCGAACGATAGTTTCTTTAGCGCCCATTTTTTTAGCAAGTACTGCTGAAATCATATTCACTTCATCGTGTTCCGTTAGAGCGATAAAGATATCACACTCTTGAACGCCGGCTTGCTCTAAGATAGCAAAGTCTGCTCCATTTCCAAGGAGTCCCATGATATCAAAGCGACTGACAATNTGATCGAGAACAGCCTCATCTTGTTCGATGAGGACAACGTCGTGTTTTTCTGCAACCAGTGAACGACAGAGGGCGAAACCGACTTTCCCTCCACCAACAAGGACAATTTTCATATAAAAACCCTACTTTTTCATGATGTAACTATCATACCCTTTTTTAGCAAAAAATGCACTTGCCAAGCCATTTTAGAGGATAAGAAAAGACTTTTTGTAAGTTTTCAAAGATAAAATTGCTCACCTTTCATAGAAATGTCTATTATATGAAGTGATTTCGCTCATTTAATATCCTTTCTCAGAAAAAGAATGACTAAGTATGGAAATATTATCAAAAAAAGTAAAAAAATCAAGTCGTTTCTATTGACAATGATTCTGAAAGTGTTATACTAAGAAAGTAGCTTCGCTGATTTACTTCAAACCTGTTGTGAGGTAAGTTAACGATGCCTTAACCACGCTGTTTGCTGAGCTTGACTCCGGGCAGTGTGGCTATTTTTTTGCAATGGTGAAAGGAAGCAAGTCATGACAAATCACATTGTATTATTTGAACCTCAGATTCCACAAAATACAGGTAACATTGCGCGTACTTGCGCTGCGACCAATTCTCCCCTTCACATCATCAAACCGATGGGATTTCCTATTGATGATCGCAAGATGAAGCGAGCTGGATTAGATTATTGGGATAAGTTAGATATTTATTTTTATGACAGCTTGGAAGATTTCATGTCTCAAATGAAGGGAAAACTCTATCTGATTTCGAAATTTGCTGAGAAGGTGTATTCTGAGGTAGATTTATCGACTGACGAGGACCATTATTTTCTCTTTGGACGTGAAGACAAGGGCTTGCCTGAGGACTTTATGCGAGAACATCCTGAGAAAGCTCTCCGTATTCCTATGAACGATGAACACGTCCGCAGTCTTAATGTTTCGAATACCGTCTGCATGATTGTCTATGAGGCTCTTCGTCAGCAGAATTTTGCAGGTCTTGAGCTTGTTCACACCTATGAAGCAGATAAATTGAAATAATCAAAATGCTTGCACTTGCAAGCGTTTTTTGTTATGATTAAAGGGTCTTCAGGGCTGGGTGAGATTCCCGACCGGCGGTGACTTTAACTAGCTATCTTGGCTTACTCTTCGTTGTCTTGTCTCGATATACTTTAAGTATTATCTTCGACTGCGATGCCTAGATAAATCTAAAATATCTTAGTTAAAGAAGTCCGCGAGCGCAAGCTGATGTGGTGCGATTCCACAACCGACAGTATAGTCTGGATGGGAGAAGACGAAAGAATAGCTTTGTCTGTTCTGATGAGTTTATAGATGAATTGCAACCGCTTGCTCAAAAGAGTGAGAGGGAGCTTTTGGGATATAAAAAGTGAGAATAGATAGAGGGATCCTTTCCAACTTCTTCTGATTTTATAGAAAATTGGAGGAACCTGTTATGACAAACACACGTCGACTTTCGACCATTGCGATTTTATCAGCCATTTCATTTGTGCTGATGTACTTTGACTTTCCGCTCTTGCCAGCTGCGACCTTCCTCAAGATCGAGTTTAGTATCTTGCCAGTCCTTGTGGGTCTGGTGGTCATGGATTTGCCAGCTGCACTAGGAATCCTCTTGCTTCGCTCACTCTTGAAGTTGCTTCTGAATAGCCAGGGAGTGAATACCTACATTGGTTTGCCAATGAATATCGTGGCCTTGGGAGTTTTTGTTATCGCCTTTGGTTTGATTTGGAAAAAGGAACGCAGCACCCTTCGTTTCCTACTAGCATCTCTAGCGGGAACTATTGGATTGACTTCTGCGATGTTGGTTCTCAACTATGTTTATGCGGTTCCTTTGTACGCGCAGTTTGCTAACTTTGATATTGGAAAAATTTTGGGACTTTCCAACTACCTAATGACCATGGTTTTACCTTTTAACTTGATTGAGGGTGTAATCTTTGCTGTTTCATTCTGGTTGCTGTATGTCCTCTTAAAACCAACCTTAAAATATCATGAGAGATAAACAAACATTTTTAATGAAGGGCAGTTTTGCCCTTTTACTTTTCGTCCTTCTTGGCTATATGGTTAAGTTCTATCCTGAAACGCTGGTCGGTTTTGATCAACCGCTTCAGACTGCTCTTCGTGGGGACTTGCCAGATTATTTGACAGTTCTGTTCCGTGCCCTTACGCATTTGATTGATATCCCAGTGATTATCACCTGGGTTGCCATCGTAACCTTTATCTTTTATCGTAAGCAGTGGAAGATAGAAAGCTACTTCATGGCGGGCAATCTAGCCTTAGCCGGTCTTTTGATCGTGACCTTTAAAAATATTTACCAGCGTCCACGACCAGCTATCTTACACTTGGTAGAGGAGAAGGGGTTTTCTTTTCCAAGTGGGCATTCTCTGGCAGTGACGCTGATGGTAGGGACTTTGATTATCATTCTTAGTCAACGAATTAAAGATCCAGTCTGGAGAAAAATTGTGCAAATCGTTCTTGGCTTCTACCTGGTCAGTGTGCTGCTATCTCGGGTCTATCTGGGAGTTCACTACCCATCAGATGTTCTTGCCAGTTTCTGTGTAGGTTTGGGAGTCTTGTTTATCGAATTTCCCTTCTATGACAAGCTTCGCTTCCAATGGCGATTTAAAGGCAAGCAGAAGTGAGCATCAAATTCCTTTGAGGAAAAAGAAATGAAAGTCGACATAAAAGCTCTCCATCCGACTCAACTATACTTATCAGAAAAGAAGTTACAAGATATCCAGACACTTTATCAGTCGGCAGAAATAATCAACGTTGCTCCAATCAGTATTCTTGCGTTCGGAAACTGCTTGTTGATTACAGACGGGCATCACAGGGCTTATCAGGCTTTATTGGCAGGTAGGGATACGATTTCTGCTGAGTGGGATAGAGATGGTGGCGATGAACTGTATTATCTCTATGCGCAAGCTTGCGAGGAAAGAAAGATTTACTCTGTTTTGGATTTAAAAGACTGTATCTTAGCTCAAGATGAGTATGAAGCAAAATGGTATAACTGGTGTGATGGTTTTAATCAAGCAGCAACTCTTTTATTGAAAAGGAAAGCAGATGAAACAGGTCCTACAAATAGATAGTGCATTGCGTCTTATTCCTTTTTATATTGAAATTAGTCTGGTCTAACTTGTTTTTTAACTAAAAATTTGATAAACTATGTAGTAATTGAATAGAAATCCGCAAGACTAGTAACTCAAGGGAAGTATATCAGGGAGGAGAGCCGTGACTGCAAGCTCTCTATATGAAAGCTGAGTGAATTCACTTGCGCATGGATTTAGAAATGAAGGTCTGACTTGTCAGATGAAACGGATGGTACCGCGTGTCAACGCTCCGAGTGGAGTTTTTGACATGTGGTTTTCTTTTTATCTACGAGCGACTGATGGAGGAATTATGTCAACTATTGAAGAACAATTAAAAGCGCTTCGCGAAGAAACGCTGGCTAGCTTGAAGCAGATTACTGCTGAAAATGAAAAAGAGATGCAAGAATTGCGTGTCTCTGTCCTTGGGAAAAAAGGTTCACTGACTGAAATCCTTAAAGGGATGAAGGATGTATCGGCTGAAATGCGCCCTGTCATCGGGAAACACGTCAATGAAGCTCGTGATGTCTTGACAGCAGCCTTTGAGGAAACAGCGAAACTCTTGGAAGAAAAGAAAGTCGCAGCTCAACTGGCTAGCGAGAGTATCGATGTGACACTTCCAGGTCGTCCGGTAGCGACTGGTCACCGTCACGTTCTCACACAAACCAGTGAAGAAATCGAAGATATTTTTATCGGTATGGGTTACCAAGTCGTGGATGGTTTTGAAGTGGAGCAAGACTACTATAACTTCGAGCGTATGAACCTTCCGAAAGATCACCCAGCCCGTGATATGCAGGACACCTTCTACATCACAGAAGAGATTTTACTCCGTACCCACACGTCTCCAGTTCAGGCGCGTGCTATGGACGCCCATGATTTTTCAAAAGGTCCTTTGAAAATGATCTCACCAGGTCGTGTGTTCCGTCGTGATACGGACGATGCGACCCACAGTCACCAATTCCACCAAATCGAAGGTTTGGTTGTTGGGAAAAACATCTCTATGGCAGATCTTCAAGGAACCCTTCAGTTGATTGTCCAAAAAATGTTCGGTGAAGAGCGTCAAATTCGTTTGCGCCCATCTTATTTCCCATTCACAGAGCCATCTGTTGAAGTGGATGTTTCCTGCTTCAAGTGTGGTGGAGAAGGCTGTAACGTATGTAAGAAAACAGGTTGGATCGAAATTATGGGTGCTGGTATGGTTCACCCACGTGTCCTTGAAATGAGCGGTATCGATGCGACTGTTTACTCTGGCTTTGCCTTTGGTCTTGGTCAAGAGCGTGTAGCCATGCTTCGTTACGGAATCAACGATATCCGTGGGTTCTATCAAGGCGATGTCCGCTTCTCAGAACAGTTTAAATAAGATTGAAATCTGAAACACAGTCCTATACAGTCCTAGTCATTTTCTCTCAATGAGAAATGGTGAGGACTGATTCAAAGAAAAAGAAAGGAATTGAAAAGGTCTCTCTTACTGGGATCTTACAATCAGAATTATGTTAGTATCATACAAATGGTTAAAAGAATTGGTGGACATTGACGTGCCATCACAAGAGTTGGCTGAGAAAATGTCAACTACAGGGATTGAGGTCGAAGGTGTCGAATCACCGGCTGCTGGTCTCTCAAAAATTGTCGTTGGTAAAGTCTTGTCTTGCGAAGATGTGCCAGAAACTCACCTTCATGTTTGTCAGGTTAACGTTGGCGAAGAAGAAGCCCGTCAAATCGTTTGTGGTGCCCCAAATGTGCGTGCTGGTATCAAGGTCATGGTGGCTCTTCCAGGAGCTCGTATCGCGGACAATTACAAAATCAAAAAAGGAAAAATCCGTGGCTTAGAGTCTCTCGGAATGATCTGTTCACTTGGTGAATTGGGGATTTCTGACTCAGTTATACCAAAGGAATTTGCAGATGGTATTCAAATCTTGCCTCAAGATGCTATTCCTGGGGACGAAGTCTTTTCTTACCTAGACTTGGATGATGAAATTATCGAACTTTCAATCACTCCAAACCGTGCAGATGCTCTATCTATGCGTGGAGTAGCGCACGAAGTGGCAGCTATCTATGACAAGGCAGTTAGCTTTAAGGAATTCAGTTTAACAGAAACAAATGAAAGTGCAGCAGATGCTCTTTCTGTAGGGATTGAAACAGATAAGGCGCCATATTATGCGGCCCGTATCTTGGACAATGTGACCATCGCACCAAGTCCACAATGGTTGCAAAACCTTCTTATGAACGAAGGCATCCGTCCGATTAACAATGTGGTCGACGTGACCAACTATATCCTACTCTACTTTGGTCAGCCTATGCATGCATTTGACTTGGATACCTTTGAAGGCAATGACATCCGTGTGCGTGAAGCGCGTGCTGGTGAAAAGTTGGTGACCTTGGACGGTGAAGAATGTGAGTTGGAAACAAATGACTTAGTGATTACTGTCGCTGACAAACCAGTCGCCCTTGCAGGTGTCATGGGTGGAGAGGCTACAGAAATCTCTGAAAAATCTAGTCGTGTTGTGTTAGAAGCTGCTGTTTTCAATGGCACATCTATTCGTAAGACTAGCGGACGCCTTAACCTTCGTTCGGAATCATCTTCTCGTTTTGAAAAAGGGATCAATGTGGCAACAGTCAATGAGGCCTTGGATGCTGCAGCTAGCATGATTGCAGAACTTGCAGGTGCGACGGTGCGTAAGGGCATCGTTTCAGCGGGAGCGCTTGACACTTCAGATGTAGAAGTATCTTCAACTCTTGCCGATGTCAACCGTGTCCTTGGAACAGAACTTTCATACGCTGATGTCGAAGATGTCTTCCGTCGTCTTGGCTTTGGTCTTTCTGGAAATGAAGACAGCTTTACCGTTAGCGTTCCACGTCGTCGTTGGGATATCGCCATCGAAGCGGACCTCTTTGAAGAAATCGCTCGTATCTATGGTTATGACCGTTTGCCAACCAGTCTTCCAAAAGATGATGGTACAGCAGGTGAATTGACTGCAACACAAAAATTGCGTCGCCAAGTCCGTACGATTGCTGAAGGGGCAGGCTTGACAGAAATCATTACCTACGCTCTAACAACTCCTGAAAAAGCAGTTGAGTTCACAGCTCAACCAAGTAACCTTACAGAACTTATGTGGCCAATGACAGTGGATCGCTCCGTTCTCCGTCAAAATATGGTCTCTGGTATCCTTGATACGGTGGCCTACAACGTGGCTCGTAAGAACAAAAACTTGGCACTTTACGAGATTGGAAAAGTCTTTGAACAAACAGGAAATCCAAAAGAAGATCTACCAAACGAGATCAACAGCTTTGCCTTTGTCTTGACAGGCTTGGTTGCTGAAAAAGACTTCCAAACAGCAGCAGTTCCAGTTGATTTCTTCTATGCTAAGGGAATCCTTGAAGCGCTTTTTGCTCGCTTGGGGCTTGAAGTGACTTATACAGCAACAGATGAAATTGCTAGTCTTCACCCAGGCCGTACAGCTGTGATTTCACTCGGTGACCAAGTTCTTGGTTTCCTTGGCCAAGTGCATCCAGTCACTGCGAAGGCTTATGATATTCCAGAAACGTATGTAGCGGAGCTCAACCTTTCAGCCATCGAAGCTGCCCTTCAACCAGCTATTCCATTTGTGGAAATTACCAAATTCCCAGCGGTTAGTCGTGATATTGCTCTACTTCTCAAAGCAGAAGTCACTCACCAAGAAGTTGTAGATGCTATCCGAGCTGCAGGCGTGAAACGTTTGACAGATATCAAACTCTTTGACGTCTTCTTAGGTGAAAAATTAGGACTTGGTATGAAGTCAATGGCCTATAGCTTGACCTTCCAAAATCCAGAAGACAGCTTGACAGACGAAGAAGTCGCACGCTACATGGAAAAAATCCAAGCATCACTCGAAGAAAAAGTCAATGCAGAAGTGCGTTAACTCATCAATCCATCCTTCGGGGTGGATTTTTAGTTTTAAGAGAACAGTTCAGAAGAGAAAAGCGACAGTTGAGGAGGGAACTATCTCAGAAATCCTTTAATGAACTATACTTAAGTTATTACTAGAGCGCTTAACAACCTTAGATTTGGTAGATTTTTACTATAAATAATATCGATAAAAATGGACATAAAACGTTGTAAAGGCTATCAAAAAGGAGTATAATAAGTGCAATATATCTAGGAGGTGGAAGATGCTAGAAGTAAGAAATCTAGAGAAAAGTTTCGGTTCCAAGCAAGTCTTGTTTGGTGTCGATTTTCAGGCAAGTCCAGGACGGATTCTGGGCTTGGTCGGAAAAAATGGTGCTGGGAAAACAACGATTTTCCACAGTATGTTGAAATTTTTAGAGTATCAAGGAGAGATCAGTCTGGATGGGCAGGAGATTCGTCAGGAAACCTACGCTCGGATTGGTTATCTGCCTGAGGAACGCAGTCTCATGCCCAAGTTGACAGTTCTTGAGCAAGTTCGTTACTTGGCTACTCTAAAGGGCATGGATGCTAAGGAGGTCAAGGAAAAACTCCCTCAATGGATGGAGAAACTGGAAGTGAAAGGAAAGCTGACTGATAAAATCAAGAGCCTCTCCAAAGGGAATCAGCAGAAAATTCAGCTGATTATCACCCTAATCCATGAGCCAGACTTGATTATCTTGGATGAGCCCTTTAGTGGTTTGGATCCAGTCAATACCGAGTTGCTCAAACAGGTCATCTTGAAAGAGAAAGAGCGCNGTGCAATCATTATCTTTTCTGACCATGTTATGACCAATGTCGAGGAGCTTTGCGATGATATTCTGATGATTCGAGATGGGCGTGTGGTCTTGCATGGGCCTGTTCAGGATGTCCGTAATCAATACGGGAAAACACGTCTCTTTGTTTCAAGTGGACGAAGCAAGGAAGAACTGGAAAGTCTTCCTCATGTCAAACAGGTGAGCTTGACCAAGCAAGGTAGTTGGAAATTGATCCTAGATGATGAGAGCGCTGGAAGGGAACTCTTCCCCATCCTCACTCAAGGTCAATACATCGCGACCTTTGACCAACAAGCTCCAACAATCGATGAAATTTTTAAACTAGAATCAGGGGTGGAAGTATGAGAAATATGTGGGTTGTAATGAAGGAAACCTATCTTCGACATGTCAAGTCGTGGAGTTTCTTCTTTATGGTGATTTCGCCGTTCCTCTTTTTAGGATTATCTGTAGGAATCGGCTATCTCCAAAATTCTTCGATGGCTAAAAATAGCAAGGTAGCAGTAGTAACAACAGTGCCATCTGTAGCTGAGGGACTCAAGGGTACTAATGGTATCAATTTTGATTATAAGGATGAAGCCAGTGCTCAGGCTGCTATCAAGGATGAGAAAATCAAGGGTTACCTAACCATTGACCAAGAGGACAGCGTCCTCAAGGCCGTCTATCACGGTGAAACTTCTCTTGAAAGTGGCATCAAGCTAGCAGTAACCAATAAGCTCAATGAGCTTCAACACCAACTCAATCGCTCGGCGGCTAATTTGTCCCAAGAGCAGGAAAAACGCCTGGCTCAAACCGTTGACTACACAGAAAAGATTGATGAAGCTAAAGAAAATAAAAAAACAGTGCAGAACATGGCGGCATTGGGTTTAGGATTTTTCCTTTATATGATCTTGATTACCTATGCTAGCGTCACTGCTCAGGAAGTGGCTAGTGAAAAAGGGACCAAAATCATGGAGGTGGTCTTCTCTAGTATCCGAGCTAGTCATTATTTCTACGCTCGTATGATGGCTCTTCTCCTTGTGATTTTAACCCATATTGGGATTTACGTCGTGGGTGGTCTGGCTGCGATTCTGCTCTTTAAAGACCTACCAATCTTGGCTCAATCTGGTATTTTAAATCATCTAGGAGAGGCTTTCTCGCTCAATACCTTATTGTTTGTCTTGGTTAGTCTCTTTATGTATGTTGTTTTGGCAGCCTTCCTAGGTTCGATGGTTTCTCGCCCTGAGGATTCAGGAAAGGCCTTGTCGCCATTGATGATCTTGATTATGGCAGGATTCGTCGGAGTGACTGCTCTAGGTGCTGCTGGGGATAATTTGGTTTTGAAAATTGGTTCCTACATTCCCTTCATTTCGACCTTCTTTATGCCATTTAGAGCTATAAATGGGTATGCAAGTGGTCTAGAAGCTTGGATTTCGCTTGCCATAACGGTTGTTTTTGCAGTCACTGCAACAGCCTTTATCGGACGCATGTATGCTAGTCTAGTCCTTCAAACAGATGATTTGGGAATCTGGAAAACCTTTAAACGTGCCTTAGCTTATAAATAGCAATAGAAACCTCGTTTTCACGAGGTTTTTGTGATATTTTAAAGGTCAAATCGGTAAAAATATTTTTCATATCTATTGACTTTTAGTAGTGAAATTTGGTATGATAGTAGACGGTATTGTTTACCCCATTTGTAAGGCCCCGGAACCTTTCAAATACCCCGCGGACCGGAACATCCGCCCTGTAAACAAAAACGATATTCATATAGGAGAAATCATGAACAAAACTACATTCATGGCTAAACCAGGCCAAGTAGAACGCAAATGGTACGTTGTTGACGCAACTGATGTACCTCTTGGACGCCTTTCAGCAGTTGTTGCTAGCGTACTTCGCGGAAAAAACAAACCAACATTTACACCACACACTGATACAGGTGACTTCGTAATCGTTATCAATGCTGAAAAAGTTAAATTGACTGGTAAAAAAGCAACTGATAAGATCTACTACACTCACTCAAACCACCCAGGTGGATTGAAATCAATCTCTGCTGGTGAACTTCGTTCTAAAAATGCAGTACGTTTGATCGAAAAATCAGTTAAAGGTATGCTTCCACACAATACTCTTGGTCGCGCTCAAGGTATGAAATTGAAAGTATTCGTTGGAGCTGAGCACACTCACGCTGCACAACAACCAGAAGTTCTTGATATTTCAGGACTTATCTAAGGAAAGGAACAATAAAGTATGTCACAAGCACAATATGCAGGTACTGGACGTCGTAAAAACGCTGTTGCACGCGTTCGCCTTGTTCCAGGAACTGGTAAAATCACTGTTAACAAAAAAGATGTTGAAGAGTACATCCCACACGCTGATCTTCGTCTTGTAATCAACCAACCATTCGCAGTTACTTCAACTGTAGGTTCATACGACGTTTTCGTTAACGTTGTAGGTGGTGGATACGCTGGTCAAGCAGGAGCTATCCGTCACGGTATCGCTCGTGCCCTTCTTCAAGTAGACCCAGACTTCCGCGATTCATTGAAACGCGCAGGACTTCTTACACGTGACTCACGTAAAGTTGAACGTAAGAAACCAGGTCTTAAGAAAGCTCGTAAAGCTTCACAATTCTCAAAACGTTAATCAATACGATTATATCAACGTTTCAAAGCACTCAAGAGTTTACCTCATGGGTGCTTTTTTTGTGTTTTTTGAAAAAGTTCACCTCAAAGTTTACCTTATTTTAACCTTATTGTTTTAGAGACTTTAAGGCAAATTCACCGACTGCCATAGGGACTACGTTAGAAGTATTGACATAAATCTGTGTTGTACCTGTGTCGCTATGTGTTAGAGCTTCGGAAATGGCTTCTAAGCTCATTCCAGCCTGTTTAGCGAGCGTTGCTCCCGTATGACGTAGTTTATGTGGTGTAGCGTGTGTAAGCTCTGGGTGTCGCTTTCTGATAGTTTTCATCTTATTATTAAGATAGTCAGAATGTAGGGGTTTATTGATATTCCCTCTGGTATCTATATAAGTGAAGATGAATTGTTCTGGATTACTGATGATACCAAACTTTGCTAGTTCATATTTTTGTTGTTTTTTCCATACGGTTAGGAGTTGAAGCAAGTCGCTAGAAATAGAAAAGATAGTTTTTTTATTTCCTTTGGTAGATTTTACTTGTCCGTATCTATCTAAAGCCTGAATTAACTGAATCTGAGATTTTGAAAAGTCGATATGTTTCCACTGGAGAGCATATGTTTCTGATTTTCTATCTCCAAGGAAAAAAGTGAGATAGAAAAGGACGTAATCTTTGAGTGATATTCTATCATTCTCTAAATCCTCTTTAAAGGCTGAGAACCACTCTTGGAGTTGCTCATGAGTTAAATATAAATCTTCATCATGTTTTGATTCTGCAAGTTGAATTTTTTTTACAGCCTTAATTCGTCTTAAAGTTTTTGCAACTCTATTTGCTTCAATATACTCAAGTTCTTCTGCCCAATCAAACATAGAAATGACGTAACTTCGTAAAGTTTTGAAGTTTGCATATTCATTAGCTTTTGAGGTCATCAAATTTAGAATAACCTGTTTATTTTGGTTTAAAAATTGAATCGTATAGTTGCCAAGAAGTGGTAGTATATGCTTTTCAAAACATGTTTTGGTATTGGCAATTGTTGACCTGCTTGGTGGTTTAGAAGTTGATGTAGTTTGTCCTGCTTTATAGGATTCCCACCAAATATTATTATAGAAGTCTGAGAAAAGAATATCTTCTTTGCCTAGTCCCGAAAACGCATTGTCTTCAATTTGGTTTAACTTCGTGAGTAAGTCTATCTCTGCTTGTCTTGCCTCCTTTCTTGTTTTGAATCGTTTATCGTAGTAGTTGTTGCTGACGATTCCAAGTGGCATTCGAGCTTCTATTGGAATGTAGATTTTTAAACGATAAGTACCATTTTTGGTTTTAGTGATAGTCATGATATTCTCCTTGTGTATCGAACCAGAAAATATCATGACTATTATAAAACAAAAATCTTGATATTTCTAGTTATGTGAGTTTAGCCATTGGTCGATAGTGTCTTTATGGAATCGAATCGTTTTACCGATTTTGATTTTGGGTAGGCCTTTTACAATCCAAGAATCCAGTGTATTGTTTGATATACCTAAATAGTTACAAGCTTGTTGCTTGTTCAAATAGGGGCTATCGATACCGCTCTTGTCTAATTGCTCTCTGATTTCTTTATTTATAAGATTAGAGAGTAAAAGTTGAATTTGATGAATTTGCTCATCTGGTAAGATTACTTGCATAGCTTTTCCTCCATTATACTTCTATTGAAGTAGTGCTTGACATGACGTCATTAGTTTCATTAGGAGTATTCGTCAAAGAATTTTCTGATGAAGTTATTTTGCTTTTGTCTGTGCTATACCTTCGTGAATCTAAATACTTAGCAAAAAAGTAAGTTTTATCTACGATAAGCCTTAATAAGATCGGATTTTCTTCTCTCGCATATCTAACCAGATGATTAAACTCTGTGAAATTCTTCTTGTCTATCACGTCAATAATAATTGATAGAAAATCATCGCATCGTTGTTATTGTTTATGAGGAATTTGTCTAATTCAAATCCGCATCCTATTTCTATATCATCAATTTTGTATTGAGTCTTTTCAGGATTCTCCGCATGAACAAAGTAGTCATACATCCCCTTGGGAGACATAATAGGCTCTACATGAGCAGGTCCCTTTAATTTATCCTTGATGAGTTCAGATACTTGATTATAGCTTTTAAGCGAATCAAAGAAAAAGGCTCCATGTTTATGAGCTTTCTTAAGTTCCCCTGTTTTTCGATTGATATCTCTATCATGCCAAGGTGATAAGATAAAGGGGATATGAAAACCTTCAAGGATTTCCAAATAGTTTTCTGGGGCGCTCTCTCTGTAGAAAAGAAAAGCCCATTTATTAGAACGTTGTTCTTTTGCCATATTCAATATGTCTCGCTTTCAAATTGTATTTCTATCTATAAGGAGATTTAGAGGGGTGTCTTCGGAATGTGGAACATGATTTATTTGATTTTTGATGATTATTGATTATTGGACTAACGGGGTCGTAGTAACCCGTTAGTCCATATACCAAGCAGACGGGCGCTAGGTGGCGCTTACTTCGTGCGCCATAGCGCCCGTCCTATCATTTACGTCTTGTTCCGATAAAGTAGAAGTCCATGCCCTTTCTTTCAGGTCTTGAAAAATAATAGTCAGGATTGCGACTAGAAATTTCTTCACTGATGATTGTTTCCAAATCTTTTAGAATTCTAATGGCTTGTTGCGATTTGGGGACAGGAATAATCAATGTTGTGCTTTCCTCTCGTATATCTACAACCACTTTCTGAATCGCTTTATTGAACTGTTTGTTGATAGGGTTGTATCTCTTTGTGTTTCCTTGCTCGCTTGTGCTTACAGTTTCTGAGTACTCTCTTTGAATCAGAAATAGACGAAGAGAAAAGGTCTGTGTAATGGACTTAAAGAGGTTTGATATTCTATCTTCTCTATGGCGTATCTTAATTTCATAGCCAACTAATCCAAGGAATAAGAGAAGGGACAATAAAGAAATAGATGAGCTGATAAAGTGAAGCAAGCGCAGGAAATCAAACAGAGATGTGAAATAGATACTGTTTTCCAAGGGATTCATTCCAAGCCTCAATAAGATTGAAATAAACATAGATAGGATTCCCATTATAAAAAAGGTAGTTGCTGGATGAATGGTTTTTTGAAAATTCGTTTTTCTCATAGTCTATAAAATTCCTTTCTTGGTGTAATAGGTGGGACAGAGGAGGGGGAAAACTTGATAAGGATGTTCGTTATCAATAATCTGTATAAGTCCTGTTCCTTTGCCTATCGGAATAACGATGCCCTCAGGGTCGAGGTCGGGAAACAAAAACTGTGTGGTCTTTTTATTAATGTTTCCAATCTGTATCAGAACATTCAATTGTTCCCGAACAGATACGGGGATAGTTGTATGGTCAAAGCGTTGACTGACTAGAAGTAAATGAACACGTGTAGCTCGTCCCAGTAGTGCGATTTGAGACAATAAAGAGAAGAAAGAATCTTTGATGGTTCTGTTGACTCCTTCTGACAAGGCTAGTACTTCATCAATAACAATGGTTAGATGTTTAAATTCATGACGTGGATTTTCAAACAAGATGGCTTGCCTTTTATGAATGATGGTCATACACTTGCTCAGGTTTTCATTAATTTCTGACACAAAATCAGATTTAGAGCGGTTTTCATGGGGGTGAATAACGGGAGTTTGGTGTTCTCTTGCCCAGCGTGATGGTGTATCAAACTTAGGGTCAATAATAATTAGGTCAGAAATGTTTTTCAGGACGCTAAGTAGATAAGTCAAAGCGTAACTTTTCCCACTACCGGAATTACCAGCAATAGCCAAAGAAGTTACCTTATCATAGTTAATGGCTAGATTTTTCATGATAGGAATATTATTACCCTTTAGAGACGAGGTAAATATCTCAAGGTCTGGAATGACCAAGCGCTCCGAAACTCCTTTTTTCCATGGAAAGAATAAGCCACGCTGAACATGAATATCCTCTGACTTTAAGGCGATAAAGTAAACAGAGTTTTGTTTCAATAGCGTATATTGAGGATAGAGGGAGGCGTTTGCGATTAGAAAAATCTTCTGATACAAGTCATCATCAATGATAAAGCCACATGGTAGACGAGGGACAAAGATAAAGCCGTCTTCTCGGACAAGAATGTTAAAAGAGTTGGTGTAGGATGTTTCACCCTGTAATACAGAGCCCAAACCCATATTTAGGCTCTGTAACAGGTATTGTTCCAACTCTCTTTGTGTGAGAGTTGAAACCATTAGTTCACCTCTTTCAATCCGTCAGCTTTGAAGTAGACATTGTAGTTAACTTCGCATGCCATTAGACCTTCAAATGAAACCAGAGATAGGTAGTCTGGTAGTTCAGGTGCTTCTGTAAATTTCACTTGAAAAGGCGGAAGTCCTTTTTGTCCGAACCAAGCCTTATAAGCGACAATTTCCCCTGTTG
Organism: Streptococcus mitis; assembly: GCF_003942795.1. Taxonomy (GTDB): domain Bacteria; phylum Bacillota; class Bacilli; order Lactobacillales; family Streptococcaceae; genus Streptococcus; species Streptococcus mitis_BJ. The sequence continues at coordinate 5,768 of NZ_RJNY01000013.1, read as the reverse complement.
GTTTGTTGTTTTCGTACTTTTGTTGGGGTTCGAGTTCGTCACTCAGTAAGTAGATAGGAGCGTTGAGGTCAACGTATTGTTGAGCGATATGGTTTGAGTAACCGCCTTTTCGGTGTTGTGGTTTGATTTTCATATGGATATACCTTTCTATATGAAGCTTAAAAAGTAAGAAGAGACAAGCTCGGTTTGAGGTCATGAGCTGGACTTTTAAAACTACCTCCTAATTAATGGACAAAATTAAGGGTAGTTGAACCATTTTTGAGCAAAAAAGGCCTAATTTTTTGTTCAATTATTCTGTGAGTCTTTCTTTTATATAAGACATTATTTTCGGTATCTTACGTTGGATTTTACGATAGTCCTCATTTAATCTTCTACCCATTTCTCTGAAAGAAAGTTTCTTGTAGTTTATATAGGTTTCCCCCCTATACGTATATTCATATTCTTCAAATGAATGGCAAAGTAAGATAATGTCTCTGTCAAGTTCATCTAATTCAGATAGAACCTTTTTTAATCTTGGCAATTGAGCTAAGGTAAATTCTTCATCTTCTGTCTGAATGAGAAAGTCAAGAGGATTAGGGGAATCATCTATAAACAAGTCAAGTGGAGTTGTTTCGTTATTTGTTCTTCCATTGTTTATTTTGGAGTTTAGACTTATTTCTTTACGACGACATTGGCGAGCATAACTATTTTCATGTCTATCACTCTCATTTAGCCATTCAAGCCAGAAAGATTGCTCTTCTGGAGTTAGAGATTTAACGAGTTTTTCATTTAATTTCTTTTTAGAAATTTCTTCATATATATTATTCATGTTGGTTCCTTTCTGTCCTTAGGACGGAAAGAAACTTTAATGAGCCATACTGAATACCGATAGATGTGAAAAGGGCACACCAAATAAACGGATAAACAGATATATGCAGAACTTGACCGTTATCGTCTGAGTTTTCATATTCGTTTCAATCCGTCCATTGGGTGTACACCTATTAGGACTAATGTTATTCTTTTGAAGAAAACGCTTGTAAAATTTGATATAATAGTATCAAATATACATTTGCTTTATCTTCACTCTCTATTATAAAGTAGATAGTGTTACCATCAATTGTAGATAGAGTATATATAGAGTATATAAAGTAGATACAGTTACTAATTTAGTTATGAGGAGTAAAAAATGTCTGAAAATATCCCACGACTCACAGGANGTATTCTATTTGGACTGATGCTTGAAGCTAGAAAACCCAAAAGTAAGGTTCGAATTGGATGCTTAGAAGAACGAACTGATGCATTATCCGAAACTGATATTATGAAGTCTCTTATTGATATTTTTACAGGAGAAATTCAGCAAATGCCTTACAGGAGCTCGTTTAAAAAGAATGTTTCTGAATATAAAAAATGTATTATTTCTAAAGCAGGGTATTTACCTTTTGATGATTCGAGGTTCATTAATTCATTTAAAGATTCTGTTGAACAAAATAAAAAAGACACACTAGAAAGTATGTCTGTATTTATTAATGACAAGTTTTCGGAACAAAAATTGAAGTGGCTTGTTTCTGCGGTTATTGAAATTATTTGTAATGATGGAACGATTGCTGACTTGGAGACTTTTAAAGTTTCCTCCAATGAATCAAAACTTAAGCAGAAATTATTAGAAGCTGAGGTAATCGAGATTGAGTCATTTTTATTAGATGTAATGAGATATATTTTTGTCAATAAAATAGATAATACTGTCGGTAAGCCAACATTTGAAGCATGGTATTCTAAAATCGGAGAACGAGCCCCTTGGGAATTTACTAATGCAGAACTTGGACAACATATGAACGGCATAGAAATAACTCGATATAATCCAAGTGTGGAAGATGTCGAGAAACAAGAGTATATCGAAGAATCAGATGTTGAGTTTGAAGAAGAGTTTCATTCTAATGTTGAAAGTGATGATGCAATAACAAAACAAGTGTTGAATAATCCTAAAGTTATCAACCAGTATGCTGATAATATCTATAACATAGAACATGTAGAAAATCTAAATTAAGGAGAATACATTGACAAACTCACTAAAAAGACAGGGTAATTTGCCGTCAGAATTTCCCCAACAACCACTACAACAAAATGCAGAAAGAATTTATAATATTGAGCAAGCGAACAATGTAAACAATATCGTCAACTATGTCCCTGCACGCAAGATACTTTCTCCTAACGAATACTACAACTTATTTATAATTTACGGTGAACAGTATGAAGGAGATTCATTTACCATAGAAAATGGTAGAATTTTTGAATACACTAATACAGCGATAAAACAAAAGTTTTCTCAATTTACACTAGAAGATATTGACGAAATAATGAGTTTACCAACTTTATTCCTTCCAGAGTATAGTGAGGTGAACCAAGAGATAAAAACTGGATTTTTGGGACAATTAGTGGATATAGATAAAAGAGCTGGATATATAAAATTTGATTTTCAGAAAGAATGTGAAATTGATTTAAATCTGATCGAACTTCATCAATCAGAATTAAAAATAGAAGATTGGGAATTAAGTAGGACTCACTGGGCAATTAAAAGAGCTAATTTAAAGAACATTTTAAAAGGCTTTGGTAATGGCAACGAAACAGAGTAAAGAAGTAAAAATTCAACGTGAAGTTGAAGAGTGGCAACGTCTTACGGCATGGAGTTTGTGACACAAAATGAAAGTGTCAATCCAAAGATTGACAAAGCCTTATCAAAAGCTTCCTCCGTAAGAAATCAAAAGCTAGAACGAACTTATAAGATGTCAATAATGCGGTAGGACGTTATGAAGAGGTCGTCAATCTCGTCAAATTTGGTAAAGACGAAATGAAATTAGATGGATTATTTATTGAGGTAATAGCGATGAAATATTTTAAATTAATCAATGGTGGAACTTATCATATTGATGAGTTTGAAGAGAAAACAAATAAAGAATTACCATATTATCAAAATGGTAGTAAGTACGCATTGTGTCCAACTTGTGGTTCTTCGATTCAACTTATCGGGGGAGAAAATAATAATACGCAAAATAGAGCTGGAAGATATTATGCGGCACATACAAAAAATTCTATAGAAGGACTGTTATTCGACATAGAAAGAAAAAATAATTGTGCAAATTATGAAGGAAATCAAAGTAATTGGCAAGGAATTTATCAAAGGGGAAATGGTCTCCCTGAGAATAGGGAGCTTCATCAATTCATAGAAGATTATAAACAAGATATTGCTAGAAAAGTTGGTGATTTGATTGGATTTAATGGACTAAAAAGAGATGAAACACCAAGTGCTATTTTTGATAATATATTAGAGTCTTTTTTTAGGAATGGAGGATTATGTATTTCACCAGAACAATTTGCACCTGAATATATTCCTAGAATGATTATCGAAAGAGCTGAGCCAGTTATTTGCTGGGGTTCAATTCCTCATGAGGAAATACGCAATCGTATCCTACAACATCCACTGTTACAAGATTCAATTGATGGGAGACAATTTAAACCAAATATTGAAACAAGACTTGTTTGTGTTCTAAATAATGGGAATGCTCCTACTCAAATTCAAATCAGATTATTGTTTGAAGATGAGGAATTGAACTTAAAACAAGTAAATGCTAGAGTTTAGTAGGGGGATAGAACGGTATAAAGATAAAAAAGAGGAGCTTCATTATGAAGCTCCTCCTCTTGCTTTTAATTGTCCGAATCAATATTCTTATTTCAAAAAAGGTAGTGAAAAAGGTAGTGATTCGGTTGATTTTTATTGCAATGTAGTGAAATTTGAAATTTCAAAAATCGCTTAAAATCAAGGTTTCTCACGTTTGTTGACGTGTAGTGAATCCTATTTCACTTCTGTAAAAATTAAATAATTTCTATTTTAGCTGTTAGAAACGTTGGTACATCAATGTTTTTAGAATGCTACATAATAAAAGGTAGAGTGAATGGTAGAGTAGTAAAAATAGTTGTTATCCTAGTTGATTAAAAAAATCTCTGATTTCCTCATCTTTTATAAAATAATATATAATTTTCCCCTCTCTTCTAGTATCCAAGATGTTTTGATTGGCTAGTTTACGAAGATGGTGGGAGGCAGATGCCATACTGAGATTTAGTAAACAGGCTATATCACAGACACAGAGTTCTTCAACAGCAAGGAGATAAAAGATGATATTTATCTGTTTATTATCGGTAAACTTTGATAAAATACGAAGCGATTTTTGGACTTTTTCCTTTTCAAGGTAGTTCGTTGCGGTTGTAACATTTTGTTGATTTATAATATTCACTTGGCATATACTATCTTTTTTCATAATTTTTTCTCCTAGCCGAACACAGTCCTTAGCATGTCAAAGCTGTTGTTTTCAATCAGGATATACATCCCCAATCCTAAATAAACAACGGCAATAAACCATCTGCTATATTTTTCCAAAGTTTCTCCAACAGAAGGGACTTGTGCCAATTTTTGGGCAGAAAAAACCAAGAGATAAATCATGACTAGAAAAGTAAGTAAAGCCACTATCAAATTCGCTAAATTTAAGGTAATAAAATATGGGACAAAAACACCAATATTGTCAGCACCACAACTAGCAAAAGTAATCATAGCTACTAGAAAAATCAGGTTTTTATCATCTTTGCGCAAACCATCTTTTGCAATAGCTTCTCCATCAGAATCTCCTAAAAGCAAAACTTTGAGTCCTAGGAAAATTGGAATCAAACCGAGCAAACCTAAAATCTCTTTACTAGGAATATAATTTAAGACAAATGCAAAAAGTAAACTTAGCAATATTAGACTAACAGAGCCTAGAAATTGTCCTAAATAGATGTTAATGATGTCTTTTCTGCTTTTTCTTTTGGCAAAAAATAACATTAGGATAATAAGTAAGTCTACGGCTGTCCCAGAATACAGGATTATTGAAGTAACAACATTTTGAACCATAAAACACCTCGTTCAAATATATTTTTGAATGTATTTTAACATTAAACTTTGTAGATGTCAACTTCAGCTCCATCAAAATATAGATAAGAAGGTAGTGTACCAAACATTAAAAAGCCCTGCCATCGAAATGATAGCGGGGCTTAACTTCAATATCCAGATGATATATTTATCTAAAAAAGGTAGAGAAAAAGGTAGAGTTTGGACTGAAATATAGTGAAATGTATTGAAATTGAAAAAAGAAAAAACGCTTGAAATCAGCGTTTTTCTTATGTATTGATTCGTATTGAATGCTTACTTCACTTCTGTAAAACTAAATAAGGTAAACTTTTGATATTCTGGTTCGATTTTAGCTTATTTTAGCTTATTTTTAATGAAAATTTACCTTATTTTGATGAAATTGATTGAAATTAGTTGAAATTTTATTTTTAGAGACCCCATGAAAACGTTGATTTTAAAGCACTTTGAAATTAGATGAAATAAGTGGTGCCCCAACCAGGTCTTAAGAAAGCTCGTAAAGCATCACAATTTAGTAAACGTTAATTCGAAAGAATTACGATACTTACAAAGAGCACCTTTCGGGGTGTTCTTTTTTATCGACATTTTTTGGCTCTTTGTCAACTGTAGTGGGTTGATGAAAAGCTATACCCTGGAGAGGACCAAATTGGTTCTCTCCTTTTTGATGTTCAAAGCAATGAGAATTCTAGTTTTAAAGTTGTCAAAGTTCCGAAAGCCAAAAGCATTTCGCTTGATGACTTTGATGAGGTTATTGGTAGCCTCTAGTTTTGCGTTTGAGTAGGGAAGTTCCAGTGCATTCATGATCTTGTACTTATCTTTCAAAAAGGTCTTAAAAATA
>NZ_RJNY01000012.1:0-63660 GCF_003942795.1 Streptococcus mitis | reverse complement strand
GCAAGCAAACCAGAGGTGAAAGAAGCTGAACCTGTAGCTCCAAAAGAGGAGAAAGCATCTCTAAAACCTGAAGAAACAGCTCCAAAGGTAGAATCTCAAGCTTCAAGTCAAGAAAAGCCTGTCAAGGAAGAGTTGAAAGCTGCGACAAATGAAGAAGTGAATCAAATGATTGAAGATAGAAAAGTGAATTTTAATCAAAATTGGCACTTTAAACTCAATGCGAATCCAAAAGAAGCTGTGAAATCAGATGCTGACGTATCAACATGGCAAAAATTGGATCTCCCACACGACTGGAGTATCTTTAACGATTTTGACCATCAGTCACCTGCCCAAAATGAAGGTGGACAGCTCAATGGTGGTGAAGCTTGGTATCGCAAGACCTTTAAGCTCGATGAAAAAGACCTCAAGAAAAATGTTCGTGTGACCTTTGATGGTGTCTATATGGACTCTCAAGTCTATGTCAATGGCCAGTTAGTGGGGCATTATCCAAATGGTTATAACCAGTTCTCATATGATATTACCAAATACCTTCACAAAGATGGTCGTGAGAATGTGATTGCTGTCCATGCTGTCAACAAACAACCAAGTAGCCGTTGGTATTCTGGTAGTGGTATCTACCGTGATGTAACCTTGCAAGTGACAGATAAAGTTCATGTTGAGAAAAATGGGACAACCATCTTAACACCAAAACTTGAACAACAGCAACATGGCAAGGTTGAAACTCATGTAGCCAGCAAAATTGTCAATACAGACGATAAAGACCATGAACTGGTGGCAGAGTATCAAATCGTTGAACGTGGTGGTCAGGCTGTAACAGGCTTGGTTCGTACAGCGAGCCGTACCTTGAAAGCACATGAGTCAACGAGTCTTGATGCGATTTTAGAAGTTGAACAACCAAAACTCTGGACAGTTTTAAATGACAAACCTGCCTTGTACGAATTGATTACGCGTGTTTACCGTGATGGTCAATTAGTCGATGCTAAGAAAGATTTGTTTGGTTACCGTTACTATCACTGGACTCCAAATGAAGGTTTCTCTTTGAATGGTGAACGCATTAAATTCCATGGTGTTTCCTTGCACCATGACCACGGAGCGCTTGGAGCAGAAGAAAACTATAAGGCAGAATACCGCCGTCTCAAACAAATGAAGGAGATGGGTGTTAACGCCATCCGTACAACTCATAACCCTGCAAGTCCACAGACCTTGCAAATCGCAGCAGAACTTGGTTTGCTGGTTCAGGAAGAGGCCTTTGATACTTGGTATGGTGGCAAGAAACCATATGACTACGGACGTTTCTTTGAAAAAGATGCCACTCACCCAGAAGCTAGAAAAGGTGAAAAATGGTCTGACTATGATCTTCGTACCATGGTCGAAAGAGACAAAAATAACCCAGCTGTCTTCATGTGGTCTATCGGAAACGAAATCGGTGAAGCAGATGGAAAGGCTCACTCTCTTGCAACAGTTAAACGCTTAGTAAAAGTGATTAAAGATGTTGATACTACACGTTATGTTACTATGGGAGCAGATAAGTTCCGCTTTGGTGATGGTAGTGGTGATCATGAGAAGATTGCTAATGAACTGGATGCGGTTGGTTTCAACTATTCAGAAGACAACTACAAGAAACTTCGTGCGAAACATCCAAACTGGTTGATTTACGGTTCAGAAACATCTTCAGCAACCCGTACACGCGGTAGCTATTATCGTCCTGAACAAGAATTGGTACATAGCAACCAAGCTTATCGTAACTATGAACAGTCAGATTATGGGAATGATCGTGTTGGTTGGGGTAAAACGGCAACCGCTTCATGGACGTTTGACCGTGACAACGCTGGCTATGCTGGACAGTTTATCTGGACAGGTACGGACTATATCGGTGAGCCTACACCATGGCACAACCAAAACCAAACTCCCGTTAAGAGCTCTTACTTTGGTATCGTAGATACAGCTGGTATTCCAAAAAATGACTTCTATCTCTACCAAAGCCAATGGGTTTCTGTCAAGAAGAAACCAATGGTTCACCTTCTTCCTCACTGGAACTGGGAAAATAGAGAATTGGCATCGAAAGTTGAAGATTCAGACGGAAAAATCCCAGTTCGAGCTTACTCAAACGCTGCAAGCGTAGAATTGTTCTTAAATGGTCAATCTCTCGGAGTTAAGAAGTTCAACAAGAAACAAACCAGTGATGGCCGCACTTACCAAGAAGGTGCCAATGCTAAGGAACTCTATCTTGAATGGAAGGTTGCTTACCAACCAGGTACTTTGGAAGCTGTAGCTCGCGATGAAGCTGGAAAAGAAATTGCACGTGATAAGATCACGACTGCAGGCCAACCAGCAGGTGTTCGCCTCGTCAAGGAAGAACATGCAATCGCAGCAGATGGAAAAGACTTGACCTACATCTACTACGAAATCGTTGACAGTGAAGGAAATGTGGTACCAACTGCCAATAATTTGGTTCGTTTCCAATTGCATGGACAAGGTCAACTGGTCGGTGTCGATAATGGGGAACAAGCCAGTCGTGAACGCTACAAGGCGCAACCAGATGGTTCTTGGATCCGTAGAGCCTTTAACGGTAAAGGGGTTGCCATTGTCAAATCAACTGAGCAAGCAGGTAAATTCACTCTAACAGCCCATTCAGATCTCTTGAAATCTGGTCAAGTAACGGTCTTTACAGGTAAGAAAGAAGATCAAGAAAAGACTGCTTTAGGTACAGAAGTACCAAAAGTACGTACTGTTATTGAGAAAGAGCCAAAAATGCCGAAGACAGTCGGTTTTATCTACAGTGATGGCAGTCGTGAAAAACGTCCAGTAACTTGGTCTTCAGTTGATGTGAGCCAAGCAGGAGTTGTGACTGTTAAAGGTATGGCAGACGGACGCAAAGTTGAGGCCCGTGTCGAAATTCTAGCAATCGCAAATGAGCTTCCAACTGTTAAGCGTGTTGCTCCAGGAACAGACTTGAGCGCTGTTGACAAATACGTTTCTATTGCTGTTACGGATGGAAGCGTACAAGAATACGAAGTTGATAAGTGGGAGATTTCGGAAGCAGATAAAGCTAAACTGTCAGTTGCAGGATCACGTATTCAAATGACTGGTCAACTGGGTGGTGAGACTATTCACGCTACCCTTGTAGTAGAAGAAGGTGAGGCTGCAGTACCTGCAGTACCAACTGTAACGGTTGGTGATGAAGCTGTCACAGGACTTACTAGTCAAAAACCAATGCAATACCGCACTCTTGCTTATGGAGCTAAGTTGCCAAAAGTCGTAGCAAGTGCTGAAAATGCAGCTGTTACAGTGGTGCAAGCAAGCACAGCAAACGGTATGCGTGCAAGCATCTTTGTTCAACCAAATGATGGTGGCCCTCTTCAAATGTATGCAATTCAATTCCTCGAAGAAGCACCAAAAATTGATCATTTGAGCCTACAAGTGGAGAAAGCTGATGCTCTCAAAGAAAACCAAACAGTCAAATTGTCGGTTCGTGCTCACTATCAAGACGGAACGCAAGCTGTATTACCGACTGATAAAGTAACCTTCTCTACAAGTGGTGAAGGGGAAGTTACAGTTCGTAAGGGAATGCTTGAGTTGCATAAGCCAGGAACAGTCACTCTCAAAGCAGAATATGAGGGGGCTACAGGTCAAATTGATCTCACGATTCAGGCCAACACAGAGAAGAAGATTGCGCAATCTATCCGCCCTGTAAATGTAGTCACAGATTTGCATCAGGAACCAAGCCTTCCAGCAACAGTAACAGTTGAGTATGACAAAGGTTTCCCTAAAGCCCACAAAGTCACTTGGCAAGCCATTCCAAAAGAAAAACTCGACCACTATCAAACCTTTGAAGTTATAGGTAAAGTTGAAGGTCTTGATCTTGAAGCGCGTGCTAAAGTCTCTGTAGAAGGTATCGTTTCAGTTGAAGAAGTCAGTGTGACAACTCCAATTGCAGAAGCACCACAATTACCAGAAAGCGTTCGTACCTATGATTCAAATGGTCACGTTTCATCAGCTAAGGTTAATTGGGATACGATTCGTCCAGAGCAATACGCCAAGGAAGGTGTCTTTACAGTTAATGGTCGCCTAGAAGGTACGCAATTAACAACTAAACTTCATGTTCGCGTATCTGCTCAAACTGAGCAAGGTGCAAATATTTCTGATCAATGGACCGGTTCAGAATTGCCACTTGCCTTTGCTTCAGACTCAAATCCGAGTGACCCTGTTTCAAATGTCAACGATAAATTGATTTCCTTTAATGACCGCCCAGCTAACCGTTGGACAAACTGGAATCGCAGTAATCCAGAAGCTTCAGTTGGTGTCCTATTCGGAGATTCAGGTATCTTGAGCAAACGTTCAGTTGATAATCTAAGTGTCGGATTCCATGAAGACCACGGAGTTGGTGTACCGAAGTCTTATGTGATTGAGTATTATGTCGGTAAGACCGTTCCAACAGCTCCTAAAAACCCTAGCTTTGTAGGTGAGGAAAACCATGTCTTTAACGATCCTGCAAACTGGAAAGAGGTAAGCAATCTCAAAGCACCAGCTCAATTAAAAGCTGGAGAAATGAATCATTTCAGCTTTGATAAAGTTGAGACCTATGCGGTTCGTATTCGTATGGTTCGACTTGATAGCAAGAAAGGAACATCTATCACAGAGGTACAAATCTTTGCGAAACAAGTTGCGGCAGCCAAACAAGGACAAACAAGAATCCAAGTTGACGGTAAAGACTTAGCAAACTTCAATCCTGATTTGACAGACTACTATCTTGAGTCTGTAGATGGTAAAGTTCCTGCAGTAACAGCAAGTGTTAGCAACAATGGTCTCGCTACCGTCGTTCCAAGTGTTCGTGAAGGTGAGCCAGTTCGTGTTATCGCGAAGGCTGAAAATGGTGACATCCTAGGAGAATACCGTCTACACTTTACAAGCAATGAAGACTTGCTCTCTCGTAAACCAGTTGCCGCGATCAAACAAGCTCGCTTGCTACAAGTAGGGCAACCGCTTGAATTGCCAACTAAGGTTCCTGTTTACTTCACAGGTAAAGACGGTTACGAAACAAAAGACTTGGCAGTTGAATGGGAAGAAGTTCCAGCAGAAAATCTGACAAAAGCAGGTCAATTTACTGTTCGAGGTCGTGTCCTTGGTAGTGATCTTGTTGCTGAGTTCACTGTACGAGTGACAGACAAACTAGGCGAAGCTCTCTCAAATAACCCTGACTATGATGAAAACAGTAACCAGGCCTTTGCTTCCGCAACTAATGATATTGATCCAAGTTCACATGACCGTGTAGACTATATCAATGATGGAGATCATTCAGAAAATCGTCGTTGGACAAACTGGTCTCCAACACCATCTTCTAATCCAGAAGTATCAGCAGGTGTAATCTTCCGTGAAAATGGTAAGATTGTCGAACGGACTGTTGCGCAAGCCAAACTTCATTTCTTTGCAGATAGTGGTACGGATGCCCCATCTAAACTCGTTTTGGAACGTTATATTGGCCCAGATTTTGAAGTGCCTACCTACTATTCAAACTACCAAGCCTACGATGCAGGCCATCCATTCAACAATCCAGAAAATTGGGAAGCTGTACCTTATCGTGCAGATAAAGACATTGCAGCTGGTGATGAAATCAACGTAACGTTTAAAGCTATCAAAGCCAAAGCCATGAGATGGCGTATGGAGCGTAAAGCTGACAAGAGCGGTGTTGCGATGATTGAGATGACCTTCCTTGCTCCGAGTGAATTGCCTCAAGAAAGTACGCAATCGAAGATTCTTGTAGATGGAAAAGAGCTTCCTGACTTCGCTGAAGATCGTCAAGACTATCAGGTAACTTATAGCGGACAACGTCCAAAAGTTTCAGTTGAGGAAACAGACCAAGTGGCTTCAACAGTTGTAGATAGCGGAGACGATAGCCTTCCAGTACTTGTTCGTCTTGTTTCAGAAAGTGGAAAACAAGTCAAGGAATACCGTATCCACTTGACAAAGGAAAAACCAGTTTCTGAGAAGACAGTTGCTGCTGTACAAGAGGAACTTCCAAAACTCGAATTTGTTGAAAAAGATTTGGCCTATAAGACAGTTGAGAAAAAGGATTCAACACTGTATCTAGGTGAAACTCGTGTAGAACAAGAAGGAAAAGTTGGTAAGGAACGGATCTTCACAGCGGTTAATCCTAGTGGAAGTAAGGAAGAAAAACTCCGTGAAGTGGTAGAGGATCCGACAGACCGCATCGTCTTGGTTGGAACGAAATTAGGAACCTCCCTTCCAGAAGATGAAGTGAAGAACCTTGTCCTTAACAGACCAGAACTTGTAATCAAAGAAGAAACAATTGATTTCAAGGTTCAGGAACGTAAGTCTGATAAGTTGTATCTAGGTGAAACTCGTGTTCTCCAAGAAGGTCAAAAGGGTATCCGTGTTCACTTGATCGAGGTTGAAAATGGTAAGCGGACTGAAAAAGAGAGCTATGATAAAGTTATAGCTCAGGATCGCATCGTAGAAGTTGGAACGAAACCAGGAACCTCCCTTCCAGAGGATGAAGTGAAGAACCTTGTCCTTAACAGACCAGAACTTGTAATCGAAGAAGAAACAATTGACTTCAAGGTTCAGGAACAAAAGAACGATAAGCTTCCAGCAGGTCAAACCCGTGTTCTCCAAGAAGGTCAAAAAGGTATCCGTGTTCACTTGATTGAAGTTGAAAATGGCAAACGAACTGAAAAAGAAAGCTATGATAAAGTCATGGCTCAGGATCGCATCGTAGAAGTAGGTACGGCTGGTGAAACAACTAAACCAGTACCTCAAGAATCTACAAAACCACAAGTATCAGAAAAAGCAGATACAAAACAAAACACTTCAAGTGCAGCTGGTCCGGTTCAAAAAGAGCAGTTACCAAATACAGGAAGTGCAGAAGGTCAAGCAGCCCTAGCAGCAGGCTTAGCTCTTCTTGGTTTGAGTGCAGGACTAGTAGCCACTAAAGGCAAAAAAGAGGATTAGATATTTTTGATACCTTATTTGCCATTTAAGACCTGAGAGAAACTCTCGTCTCAGATAAAAAGTCCTTAGAATACAAGTTTCTAAGGACTTTTCTTTGTGTAAAATCGTATAATTTTACTGTCTGTGTAATTTTGGAGAGAAAGCAAGAATCCCTAGAAGGCATTTTCTAGAGATTCCATTATTGTTTCAGTAAGAACAATTCAACAATCATTGCTATATAGATGATTAAGGTAAGGAGAAAACCGGCTCTCCAGAAGAATTTGATGAATTTAGGGTAATAAAAACTTCGTTTTTTGACAAGGAAAAAGATTACAAGGAGGATTGCTAGGAGAGAAAGTGCGACACCAAGTCGCGGTAGAAAGTTGTGGGTAAAGGCTTTAGCAGTAATCAGATAGTACTCNAATACCAAAAGTGGAAAAGCTAGATCCGCGAAATTAAATCCTATTTTCCTGAGTCCGAAAAGCTTGGTGACAATAAAGCAAACCACCAAGGTTAATATCAATAATAAAATAGATGCTATTTTCATTAAAATCATACCCATATTGTATCATAAAAAAACGCTAAAGGAAATGAGAAACAAGGGAATTTGTTTGAAAGTCAGGCTTTTGAGATTGTAGGTGTTTTTTGTTATAATGAAAGTTATGAAATCTTATAATACCTTGAATGATTATTATCGAAAACTTTTTGGAGAAAAGACTTTCAAAGTTCCTATTGATGCGGGATTTGACTGTCCCAATCGGGATGGAACTGTAGCTCATGGTGGTTGTACTTTTTGTACAGTTTCTGGTTCTGGAGATGCTATTGTAGCACCAGATGCCCCTATCCGTGAGCAATTTTATAAGGAAATCGACTTTATGCACCGCAAATGGCCAGATGTTAAAAAGTATCTAGTTTATTTCCAAAACTTTACCAACACCCATGAAAAGGTGGAAGTGATTCGGGAACGCTATGAGCAGGCTATCAACGAGCCAGGTGTAGTAGGAATTAATATCGGAACGCGGCCAGACTGTCTGCCAGACGAAACCATCGAATATTTGGCTGAGTTATCCGAACGCATGCACGTGACGGTTGAATTGGGCTTGCAGACTACTTTTGAAGCAACCTCTGACCTGATTAACCGTGCCCATTCTTATGAATTGTATGTGGAAACGGTCAAACGCTTGAGGAAATATCCTAAGATTGAGATTGTTTCCCATTTGATTAACGGTTTGCCCGGTGAGACTCATGAGATGATGGTCGAAAATGTCCGTCGCTGTGTTACGGATAATGATATTCAAGGAATTAAACTGCACTTGCTTCACCTCATGACCAATACACGGATGCAGCGAGATTACCACGAAGGACGCTTGCAACTGATGAGTCAGGATGAGTATGTCAAGGTCATTTGTGACCAACTAGAAATCATTCCCAAGCATATCGTCATCCATCGAATTACAGGAGATGCACCTAGAGATATGCTGATTGGTCCCATGTGGAGCCTCAATAAATGGGAAGTTTTGAATAGCATAGAGAATGAGATGCGACGCCGCGGAAGTGTGCAAGGATGCAAGGCTGTAAAACAGGAGTTTAAAAATGAAAAGACCACTTGAGATGGCACATGATTTTTTGGCGGAAGTTGTGACAAAAGAGGATATCGTAGTGGATGCGACCATGGGCAATGGCCATGATACCCTTTTTCTAGCCAAGTTAGCCAAGCAAGTCTATGCCTTTGATATTCAGGAGCAGGCTTTGGAGAAGACGCAAGAGCGTTTGGATCAGGCTGGAATGAAAAATGCCCAGTTAATCTTGAAAGGTCATGAGACACTAGACCAGTTTGTGACAGAAGCTAAGGCAGGGATTTTTAATCTTGGTTATTTACCTTCTGCTGACAAATCCGTCATCACCCAACCTCAGACTACTATCGAAGCCTTAGAAAAGCTGTGTCACTTGCTTGTCAAAGGGGGACGGATTGCAATTATGATTTACTATGGTCATGAAGGAGGAGACACCGAGAGGGATGCTGTATTGGATTTTGTTAGCCAGTTGAACCAACAAGAGTATACAGCTGCCATTTATCGGACTCTCAACCAAGTTAATAATCCACCGTTTTTAGTTATGATTGAAAAATTAGAAAGGTATAGACATGGATAAACAATACCTTCGTGAGAAGCTTGAGGCAATGCGCCAAAATTTTGTCGAGTCAACGCATCACGAGCGAGCAGTCGGGGTGCTCGACGAAGCACATATGAGCAAGAAAATGCTTAAAATCAAGAAAAAATTAGTGGCTCTTGAAATGGAACGATGCCAGAAAAAAATTGAGCACAAAGACTGTTCTAAGATTGATCAGAAAATCCAAGAGCAAAAGGAGATTTTTGAATCTTGTTGTAAAAAAGATTAAGGAGGAATTGTGTGGAATTACTCATTTACTTGATTCTATTTTTATTTGTCTTAATCATTTCAACTACGACCAATAAACTTCTCCCTTTTCTGCCCCTTCCTCTTGTGCAAATCCTTTTGGGGATTGGGATTGGTTTATTTGTTCCCGATGCGGACTTTCATCTCAATACAGAGCTGTTTCTGGCCATGGTTATTGGTCCCTTACTTTTCCGGGAGGCAGAAGAAGCGGATATTACGTCCATTTTGAAGCATTGGCGGATTGTCGTCTTTCTGATCTTTCCTGTGATTTTTATCTCGACCTTAAGCTTGGGGGGCATGGCTCACTTCCTTTGGATGACTCTTCCTTTAGCTGCCTGTTTAGCAGTTGGAGCGGCACTTGGGCCAACAGATTTGGTTGCCTTCGCATCACTTTCTGAACGTTTTCGTTTTCCTAAACGGGTTTCTAATATTCTAAAAGGGGAAGGGCTCTTAAATGACGCTTCTGGGTTGGTTGCCTTTCAGATGGCCCTGGCTGCTTGGACAACAGGAACTTTTTCTTTCAGCCAAGCTGGGACTTCCCTAGCACTTTCCATCCTTGGTGGTTTTGTAGTCGGTTTTGTGACGGCTATGGTCAATCGTTTCTTGCATACCTTTTTACTGAGTGTGCGAGCGATAGATATAGCCAGTGAACTATTGCTAGAGCTAAGTTTGCCACTCATGACTTTTTTTATCGCAGAAGAGTTTCATGTTTCAGGGATTATCGCAGTAGTGGTTGCAGGTATTTTGAAGGCCAGCCGCTTTAAGAAAATTACGCTCCTTGAGGCTCAAGTAGACACTGTGACGGAGACCGTATGGCATACCGTGACCTTTATGCTAAATGGCTCAGTCTTTGTTCTCTTGGGAATGGAATTAGAGTTGATAGCAGAGCCAATTTTGTCTAATTCTCTCTACAATCCCCTTCTTTTACTGATTTCAGTTGTCGTTCTGACCTTCTTGCTTTTTGCGATCCGCTTTGTCATGATTGCTGGTTTTTACTTTGTGAGGACGCGTCGACTTAAGAAAAAAATTCATAAGTACATGAAAGATATGCTTCTTTTGACCTTCTCTGGTGTCAAAGGGACAGTATCTATCGCGACCATTCTCCTCATACCAAGTCATTTGGAGCAGGAGTATCCTCTGTTACTCTTCCTTGTAGCAGGCGTTACACTATTGAGCTTTCTAACAGGTTTATTAGTTCTCCCCCACTTGTCTGAGGAACAAGAGGAAAGCAAGGACCATTTGATGCATATTGCGATTCTGAATGATGTGGCTGCAGAATTAGAAAAAGAGCTGGACCATCACAAGAACAAACTTCCTCTTTATGCAGCTATTGATAATTATCATGGTCGGATTGAAAATCTCATCCTTAGTCAGGAAAATAAAAGAGTCCAAGAGGACTGGGAGTCTCTCAAGCTTCTTATCTTGAGTATTGAGAGTGACGGTTTGGAGCAAGCCTACGAAGAAAATAGAATCAGCGAGCGTGGCTATCGAGTTTACCAGCGTTACCTAAAAAACATGGAGCAGAGTATCAATCGGAATTTCGCTTCTAGAGTGACTTATTACTTCCTAGTTTCTTTACGGATACTGCGCTTTCTACTCCATGAAATGTTTACCTTTGGCAAAACTTTCCGTAGTTGGATGAATGAAGAATCTCGTAAACTACTAGCAGTTGACTATGATCAGATTTCAGAGTTGTATTTGGAAAATACAGAGCTGATTATCGAGAGTTTGGAAAACCTAAAAGGGGTTTACAAGAGTTCTCTGATTAGTTTTATGCAAGAGTCTCGTCTACGCGAGACGGCCATTATCGGAAGTGGTGCCTTTGTTGAGCGGGTTATCAATCGCATCAAGCCAAACAATATCGATGAAATGCTACGAGGTTACTATCTCGAACGTAAGGCAATCTTTGAATACGAAGAAGCTAAACTGATAACAGCCAAGTATGCCAAAAAACTACGCCAAAATGTGAATAATTTAGAAAATTATTCTCTGAAAGAGGCTGCAAATACCTTACCTTATGATATGCTAGATTTAATCAGAAGAACTTAGATGATGAAGAAAATGACGGAGGATGGGATATGAAAAAGTGGTGGAAGGAGCTATTGGATAAGCCCTTATTGAAAGCTTTTTTGCATTATTATCAAGCATCTGATAGTGAGTTGACCAGTGTTGCGGTTGCCTACTATTGGTTGGTTTCAATCTTTCCTTTGCTAATGATAATGGTCAATATTTTGCCTTATTTTCAGATTCCGGTCTCAAATTTCTTACTGATAATCAAGGAATTTTTGCCTGATACAGTGTATGATGTGGTCGCTAAGATTGTCCGAGAAGTTCTGACTCAACCATCGACTGGTTTGCTGAGTTTTGCTGTTTTGTCAGCCCTATGGACCTTTTCAAAATCAATGGATTTCCTTCAAAAAGCCTTTAATAAAGCCTATGGGGTGACCAAAAGTCGAGGAATTATCTCCCATCAGTTGATGAGTTTGCTTGTTAGCCTCGGCTTGCAGATTCTTTTTGCCCTAGCCTTGTTTTTGAGTATGTTTGGTCGTATGTTGCTCAACCTCCTCAAAACTTACTGGCAATCAGACAGTCCGCTATTTTCTTACCTGCAAGATTTTACAGGTCCTCTGGTCTATGCCTTGATCTTTGCCATTCTAGTCATGATTTACTATTTCCTTCCAAAAGTAAAAACACCACGAATCCGCTATGTTTTACCAGGAAGTATCTTTGTTTTGCTAACTCTTATCGGTTTATTGAATATCTTTTCTGTTTATTTTAATAACTATGTTAATCACCTAGTTGACGTTCGATTTTTCAGTTCCATTATCGTGGTAGTCATGATGTTCTGGTTTATTCTTATTGCTAAGATTTTGATTATCNGAGCAGTTATCAATGCCAGTGTTCAGAGTTTGAAAGATCCAAAGTTTAGTATGGAATGATTAGAAAAATCCCTATTAGGTTTCCTAATAGGGATTTTCTTAATAGATAAACATGGCATCACCGAAACTGAAGAAACGGTAGCGTTCTTGAATAGCGTGCTGGTATGCATCTAGGACTAATTCACGGCCTGCAAAGGCAGAAACCAACATGACGAGAGTTGATTTTGGCAGATGGAAGTTGGTTGAAAAGGCGTCCACAACCTTCCATTCGTAACCAGGTTTGATAAAGATATTGGTCCAGCCAGAATCAGCCTGGATTTGCCCGTCAAACTTGGAACCAATGGTCTCTAACGTGCGGATAGAGGTGGTTCCGACAGCAATGACGCGTCCACCATTTTCCTTAACAGAGCGAAGAGTGGCTGCTGCTTCCTCAGAAAGTTGGTAGAATTCGGAGTGCATTTCGTGTTCGTCCAGATTGTCCACAGAAACAGGTCTAAAAGTCCCTAAACCAACGTGGAGAGTCAAATAAACCAAATGGACACCCTTGGCTTGGATTTCTGCTAGCAGTTCTTTGGTGAAGTGGAGGCCAGCAGTCGGTGCTGCAGCAGAGCCACTTTCCTTAGCGTAGACGGTTTGATAACGTTCACGGTCATCCAGTTTTTCATGGATGTAGGGTGGTAGTGGCATTTCACCTAGACTTTCCAAGACTTCTAGAAAAATTCCTTGGTATTCGAAGTGGACAATGCGGCCTCCGTGGGTCAATTCTTCCGTAACGACAGCGCTGAGGCGACCATCGCCAAAGTTGACACGAGTGCCAACCTTGAGGCGTTTGGCAGGTTTAGCCAGAACTTCCCACTCATCACCACTAGTATTTTTGAGTAGGAGAAGTTCCACATGGCCTCCTGTCTCTTCTTTTTGGCCATAGAGGCGGGCAGGAAGAACGCGGGTGTCATTCATAACGAGTGCATCTCCAGGTTCCAGCATATCAATAATGGAGTGGAAATGTTTATCCTGCATTTCTCCCGTTTCCCGGTTTACGATGAGAAGCTTGGAGGCATCTCGTTTTTCAAGTGGCGTTTGGGCAATCAATTCCTCAGGCAAGTGGAAATCAAAATCAGCTGTATTCATTTTTTCATCATTCTTTCTAAGTTCTAATCTTATCCATTATAACATGTTTCAAGTTTGGGCGCTCTTTTTTTAGAAATTAAATCGTTTTCACTTGACAAAAATTGGTCTATACCATATAATGAATATAGATTAAAATGGAGGATGAAAAGATGAAAGTTATTAAAGTTGAAAATCAAGTCGAAGGTGGAAAAGTAGCTTTTGAGATTTTGAAGGAAAAATTGGCCAATGGCGCTCAAACATTAGGACTTGCGACAGGGAGCAGTCCACTTGAGTTTTACAAGGAAATCGTTGAGAGTGACCTTGATTTTTCAAATCTAACCAGTGTCAACCTTGATGAGTACGTAGGACTTGACGGAGACAATCCTCAGTCTTACCGTCATTTTATGCAAGAACACTTATTCAACCAAAAACCATTTAAAGACAGCTTCTTACCTCGTGGGATTAAGGACAATGCTGAAGAAGAAGTTGAACGCTACAATCAAATTTTGGCTGACCATCCTGTTGATTTACAAATCTTGGGAATTGGTCGCAATGGACATATCGGCTTTAATGAGCCAGGAACTGCCTTTGATAGCCAGACACACCTTGTAGACCTAGACCAGTCTACTATCGAAGCCAATGCTCGCTTCTTTGACAAGATTGAAGACGTTCCAACTCAAGCCATTTCAATGGGAATTAAAAACATCTTGGATGCCAAGTCAATTATTCTCTTTGCTTACGGTGAGTCGAAAGCAGAAGCCATTGCTGGCACAGTATCAGGCCCAGTGACTGAGAACCTCCCAGCAAGTAGCCTACAAAACCACCCTGATGTGACTATTATTGCGGATGCTGAAGCGCTCAGCTTGCTTGAAAAGTAAAATGACAAGAACCACTTGCTCTTTGGAGTGAGTGGCTTTTTACTTCAAATGTTCACTATCCTGCTAAAGTGGTATAATATAGCTATACGGGGAGGCTCGAATTTTGATTTATATAATCGGTTTTATTTGTTTTTTACTTTTAATGTTTCTGTTTAGTAGCTTAATTCAGCAATCAAAGAATCCTTCGGGCTTTCTAGGAAAACGAATGATGAAATTATGGAATCGAGCCTATCTCCCCATGTTTGTATGGGCAATTCGTCATCTGGATAGGACATTTTACCCTGTAATCTTAGATGTAGGAGTTGGGAATGGTCGTTCAACCATCCTGCTGAAAGAAAATTTTCCGCAAAGTACCATCACTGGAATCGATATTTCAGATACTGCAATAGCTCAAGCCAAACAGATAGAGATGACTAATCTAAATTTTGAACGAAGAGATGTTAGGGAGACAGGTTTTTCTGATGAAAGTGTTGATTTAATCACAGCTTTTCAAACTCATTTTCATTGGCAGGATTTAGAGGCTTCTTTTATGGAACTTCGAAGAATACTCAAATCAGACGGGATGCTCTTACTGGTTTGTGAATATAACAAGTTGTCTTACTTTTTACCAGAGGTTCAAAGCGAAGAAGCATTTAGACGATTCTTGTTATCGGTAGGGTTTGAGCTCGTAACTAGTCAAAGAAAGGGATCATGGATTCTTTATAAAATTGTTAAACATTAATGGAGGTACAATCATGAAACAATTATTTTTATGTTCATACTTTGCTGGAGTCAAAAAGCTTTTTAGCGATTATGCAAAGGAAAAGAATCTAGAAAACAAGGTTTTATTTATTCCTACCGCTGGGAACAAAGAGGATTATACTGCCTATATCGATGAGGCTCAGCAAACATTCAGGGATTTAGGATTTGAGATAGAGGTTCTAGATATTGCTTCTTGTGATCGAGAAACTGCACAGGCAAAGATTTTCCAAAGTAAGATTCTGTATATCTCAGGCGGGAATACCTTTTATTTATTGCAAGAATTAAAGAAAAAGCAACTCCTATCTCTCATCAAAGAGCAAATAAGAGATGGGTTGGTCTATGTGGGAGAATCAGCAGGGGCTATCATTACAGCCAAGGATATTGACTACAATAAACTCATGGACGACAAGACGGTAGCGACAGAGTTATCTGATACAGCGGGATTGGATGAAGTGGATTTTTATATCCTTCCACATTATGGTGAGGAACCTTTTACTGATAGTAGTCAGAAGACCTTTGAAACCTATAAAAAGCAGCTTGAATTGCGACCACTTCATAACCACCAAGCAATTATCGTTAACGATGAGCAAATAGATATCTTGACAATAGAATAAAAGTGTGGTTGGAAGAACATTGATATTTTACCAATAAAACGATTAGCGGTTGATAATTCACTTAGTGGGAATCTGCCATGGATAGATTAATCTTATGAATTCAAGAAGGGAAAAGTNATGAAAATAAAAACGTTAGATAAAATAGGTGGGATTGTTTTCTTGTTTCTAACGATTGCGATCATTGTCGTTTTTTTATCAGATACAAGCTTTTTTGAGTGGGCGTTTACTAGACACCAGAATACTCTGAGTTGGTATATTCGCCCTCTCTTTATTATTCCAATTGTAATGGGAGCTTATAAAAAATCCTATAGCCTGATTTTCTTTTCTATATTTTGCCTATTTACTAGCATGTTCTGGTTCCCAAAGCCGGAAATAGTTGATGTAAAAGTAATTGAGTTTTTGAATTTTGAGAAGACTTATTTTACGAGCGGATGGAGTATTGAAAAAGTTATTATTCTGGCGACGATTCTAGCATTTTTTACGGCGATTATATCCTTAACGTGGAGTAGACGTTGGTATGGATTATTAGCAACGGTAGTAATTGGAGCGTTTCTGAAGGTTGCCCATAGTCTTTTATTTAGTGGAGGAAGTGGTATATCGATTGTAAAACCAGCTGTTTTGGGCTTGATTCTCTGCATCTTAGTGATTTATTTCATCTTCAAAAGAAGAAAGTAAAAATAATAAAAGTTTATGGTTGCTTTTCTCTTGACAATTATTCACTTTGTGTGTAAAATGGAATAGATCTTGAACTTGAAGGGAGTGAAAAAAATGTCTAAAACAGTAGTACGTAAGAATGAATCTCTTGACGATGCACTTCGTCGTTTCAAACGTGCGGTTACTAAAGCTGGTACTCTTCAAGAAACACGCAAACGTGAATTCTATGAAAAACCTTCTGTAAAACGTAAACGTAAATCAGAAGCAGCTCGTAAACGTAAAAAATTCTAATTTGAAATGAAAGGCTAGACTTGTCTAGCCTTTTTTCTTATGTGACTATTAGTCCGTCTCGCTCCGTGAGGTGCGAGACAAATAAACCACCCGCTATGCGGGTGCGCGTCGAAGGTTATACCAAAAAACTCCAAACGCGATACAATAAAGGTGTTCAAGCCAATTGTAAAGCGAAAGGAGAAAAATATGGCACAAAAGGCACATAGTTTATCACACACAAAGTGGATGTGTAAATATCACATTGTGTTCCCCCTAAGTATAGACGAAAAATCATTTATAATCAATATCGAAGTAGTTTGGGAGAAATATTCCACCGATTATGTAGTTATAAAGGAGCTGAAATTATCGAGGGTCACTTAATGCCAGACCATGTACATATGTTAGTAAGTATTCCACCAAGGATAAGTGTTTCAAGTTTCATGGGTTATTTAAAAGGCAAAAGTGCACTCATGATGTCTGACAAACACGCCAACCTTAAGTACAAGTTTGGCAACCGGCATTTTTGGGCAGAAGGTTATTACGTGAGTACAGTAGGACTTAATGAAGCCACAATTAGGAAATATATCCAAGATTAAAGAAATTATCCAGTGGATGATTTCTTCACGAGTATAAAAATTTGAGAACGAGTAAAACATGATATAGCACTAGATAAATTAAGTGTAAAAGAATATGAGGATCCCTTTAGGGATAGTGGTAAGTAGTACCAAGATCTCTTTAAGAGACAAGTGACGAGTCAAGAGCAATGAGGCTTGAACAACGTGAAAGCCAGCGTCTTTAGGCGCTGGCCGGTAATGTGGGCTTATAGCCCTGGTGCAAACCACCCGTTAGACAGGTGGTTATGATTTCCAAATAAATACTGTAAATCCTGCAAAAAAAGGAAACTTCCTACCACAATTTGATATAATAGTAGGGAGAACTCGATTGAAGGAGGAAATTATGTCGGTTTTAGTAAAAGAAGTCATTGAAAAGCTCAGATTAGACATTGTTTACGGTGAAGGCGATTTACTTGAAAAAGAAATCAATACTGCGGACATTTCTCGACCAGGTCTGGAAATGACGGGCTATTTTGATTACTATACTCCGGAGCGGCTTCAACTGTTGGGAATGAAGGAATGGTCTTATTTAGTCTCCATGTCTTCTCACAACCGTTATAAGGTGTTGACCAAGATGTTTCAACCAGAAACACCAGTGGTTATTGTTGCGCGTGGTTTAGTAGTTCCAGAAGAAATGTTGAAAGCTGCTAGGGAATGTAAGATTGCGATTTTAACTAGTCGAACAGCTACTAGTCGCCTATCAGGAGAATTATCTAGCTATTTGGATTCTCGTTTGGCAGAACGGACCAGTGTTCATGGTGTCTTGATGGACATTTATGGCATGGGTGTCTTGATCCAAGGGGATAGCGGTATCGGTAAGAGTGAAACTGGTCTGGAACTTGTGAAACGTGGACACCGTTTGGTGGCAGATGATCGTGTAGATATTTTTGCAAAAGACGAAATGACCCTTTGGGGAGAGCCAGCTGAAATTTTGAGGCATTTACTTGAGATCCGTGGAGTGGGGATTATTGATGTGATGAGTCTCTATGGAGCAAGTGCAGTTAAGGATTCTTCACAAGTTCAACTAGCAGTTTATTTGGAAAATTATGATACGCATAAGACCTTCGATCGCTTAGGAAATAATGCTGAAGAAATCGAGATTTCTGGCGTAGCCATTCCGCGTATCCGCATCCCGGTAAAAACAGGACGCAATATTTCTGTTGTCATTGAGGCGGCTGCCATGAACTACCGTGCTAAGGAAATGGGCTTTGATGCGACACGTTTATTTGAAGAACGCTTGACAAGTCTGATCGCTCAAAATGAGGTGAAAAATGATTAATCCAGTCGCATTTGAAATCGGTCCTTTTTCTATTCGTTGGTATGCTTTGTGTATTGTGGCTGGTTTGGTTTTGGCAGTCTACCTTGCCATGAAGGAAGCTCCTAAAAAGAAAATCCTGTCAGATGATATTTTGGATTTCATTCTGATTGCTTTTCCAGTTGCGATTTTAGGTGCTAGACTATACTACGTACTCTTTCGCTTAGATTATTACCTGCAAAATCCAGGTGAAATCATTGCCATCTGGAATGGTGGTTTGGCCATTTATGGAGGTTTGATAGCGGGGGCTATTGTCCTTTATATCTTTGCGGATAGAAAGTTGATCAATACTTGGGATTTCTTAGATATTGCAGCACCGAGCGTCATGGTTGCCCAGAGTTTAGGGCGCTGGGGGAACTTCTTTAACCAAGAAGCCTACGGTGCAACGGTAGATAGTCTGGATTATTTGCCAGGCTTTATCCGTGACCAGATGTACATTGATGGTAGCTACCGTCAGCCGACCTTCCTATATGAGTCTGTTTGGAATCTGATTGGATTTGCTTTAATCTTGATTTTTAGAAGAAAATTGAAGGGAATCAGACGTGGTCATATCACTGCTTTCTACTTGATTTGGTATGGCTTTGGTCGTATGATTATCGAAGGAATGCGGACGGATAGTCTCATGTTCTTTGGTCTGCGAGTTTCCCAATGGTTATCAGTTGTCCTTATCGGACTCGGTATTTTTATCATACTTTATCAAAATCGAAAGAAAGCCCCTTTCTATCATACAGAGGAGGAAAACTAAATGTTAGAAGTTGCATATATACTTGTTGCGATTGCTTTGATTGTCTGTTTAGTCTATTTGACAATCACGATTCAAAAAGCAGGTCGTATGATTGATGAGACAGAGAAAACCATCAAAACGTTGAGCTCAGATGTGAACGTTACCTTGCATCAGACCAATGAATTGTTGGCTAAGGTTAATGTGTTAGCAGACGATATTAATGTTAAAGTTGCGACGATTGATCCACTCTTTACGGCTGTAGCAGACTTGTCAGAGTCAGTATCTGATCTCAACCAACATGCACGTGTTTTAGGCAAAAAAGCTTCATCTGCTGGTTCAAAGACCATTAAAACAGGTGCAGGCTTGTCCGCTCTTCGTGTTGCAAGTAAATTTTTCAAAAAATAAAAAAGGAGAAATCTTATGGGAAAACTATCCTCTATCCTTTTAGGAACAGTTTCAGGTGTAGCTCTTGCTTTGTTTTTGACGAGTGACAAGGGTAAGCAAGTTTGTAGTCAAGCTCAGGGTTTTCTAGATGATTTGAGAGAAGATCCAGAATATGCTAGAGAGCAGGTTTGTGAGAAACTAACTGAAGTGAAGGAACAGGCAACGGACTTTGTGCTGAAAACAAAGGAACAAGTAGAATCTGGTGAAATCACTTTTGATAGTGTCCTTGACCAAGCTAAAAACTGTGCTCGACAAGCGACAGAAGCGTCAAAGGAAACCTTTAACAATCTCAAGGAGCAATGGCAAGAACAGTCAGCAACTCCAGACGTCGCTGAAGACCAAGAAGAAATCATCATCGATATTACTGAAGTATAATGCATCACTATCTCTGGTTTTTGGAGATGGTGATTTTTATCTGCAAGTCTGTCTTTGTGGTATAATAAGTACTATGCAGAAAAAACCAATGTCCGCCTATGTGCATATTCCCTTTTGCACACAGATTTGTTATTATTGTGACTTTTCAAAAGTATTTATCAAGAATCAACCAGTAGATAGTTACCTGGAGCATCTGCTAGAGGAGTTTCGCTCTTATGATATCCAAAAGTTGCGAACCCTCTACATTGGAGGTGGGACGCCAACGGCTTTGTCCGCTTCGCAATTAGAAGTGCTCTTGGATGGCTTGACTAAAAATCTAGACTTGTCTGTCTTGGAAGAGTTGACCATTGAGGCCAATCCAGGAGACTTAGACGCGGATAAGATTGCAGTTTTGAAACAGTCGCCAGTCAATCGTGTTTCCTTGGGTGTGCAGACTTTTGATGACAAAATGCTGAAAAAAATTGGGCGCAGTCATTTGGAGAAGGATATTTATGAAAATATCGACCGTCTTAAATTGGCTGATTTTGACAATATCTCCATCGACTTGATTTATGCATTGCCTGGTCAGACCATGGAACAAGTAAAGGACAATGTAGCTAAGGCTATCTCGCTTGATATTCCTCATATGAGTCTTTATAGCTTGATTTTGGAGAATCATACGGTCTTTATGAACCGCATGAGACGAGGGAAATTGCCTCTGCCTAAGGAGGAACTGGAGGCTGAGATGTTTGAGTACATCATCGCAGAACTGGAGCGAGCTGGTTTTGAGCATTATGAGATTTCCAATTTCTCTAAACCCGGATTTGAAAGTCGCCACAATCTCATGTACTGGGATAATGCCGAGTATTATGGTATCGGTGCGGGTGCTTCAGGTTATGTGGATGGAATTCGTTATAAAAACCACGGTCCTATCCGCCACTATCTCAACGCAGTAGAGGCAGGAAATACTCGGATTACAGAAGAACACCTGAGTCAAAGGGAGCAGATGGAAGAAGAAATGTTCCTAGGCCTCCGGAAAAAATCCGGGGTTTCTATGGCGCGATTTGAGGAAAAATTTGGACGATCCTTTGATGGACTTTATGGCGAAATCATCAGAGACTTGGTTCAACAAGGACTTATGCAGATCGACGGTGATCGTGTCCGAATGACAAAAAGAGGTCTCTTCTTAGGAGACACTGTAGCAGAACGATTTATTTTGGAGTAGAACAATGGGCTTAACTTATCAAATGAAAATGAAAATTCCTTTTGATATGGCGGACATGAACGGTCATATCAAACTTCCAGATGTGATTTTGCTGTCCTTGCAAGTATCAGGTATGCAGTCAATTGAGCTGGGAGTTAGCGACAAGGATATGTTAGAACGCTACAATCTGGTCTGGATTATTACAGACTATGCGATTGACGTGGTACGCTTGCCTCGCTTTGCTGAGGAGATTACGATTGAAACAGAAGCATTGACTTACAATCGTCTTTTTTGCTACCGCCGTTTCACTATCTATGATGAAGCAGGTCAAGAAATCATTCGCATGGTAGCAACCTTTGTTCTCATGGACAGAGATAGTCGTAAAGTTCATGCTGTCGAACCGGAGATTGTTGCGCCTTACCAGTCTGAGTTTGATAAAAAACTCATCCGTGGGCCAAAGTATGCTAACCTAGAAGACCCGATCAGTAAAGACTACCATGTTCGTTTTTACGACTTGGATATGAATGGTCATGTCAATAACAGCAAATATCTGGATTGGATTTTTGAGGTTATGGGAGCAGACTTTTTGACCAAGTATATTCCAAAGAAAATCAATCTCAAATATGTAAAAGAAGTGCGACCAGGTGGCATGATTGCTTCAGCTTATGAACTCAAGGGACTAGAAAGCAAGCATGAGATTATCAGTGATGGCGAGATAAATGCCCAAGCTATGATTACGTGGCAAGAAATTGAAGGCAATTAGAAAGGGCGATATGGCTTATAAAGGTTATTTAATTGATTTAGACGGAACCATTTACAAGGGGAAAGACAGAATTCCCGCGGGTGAGGCTTTTGTCCATGAGTTACAAAAAAGAGAAATTCCCTACCTCTTTGTGACCAATAATACAACCCGAACTCCTGAGAGTGTTCAAGAGATGTTGGTTCAGAATTTTAATATCAACACGCCTCTATCGACTGTATACACAGCAACCTTGGCAACCATCGACTATATGAATGACTTGGGACTGGAGAAGACAGTCTATGTCATCGGTGAAGCGGGACTCAAGGATGCCATTCAGGCGGCTGGTTATGTCGAAGATAAGGAAAATCCTGCTTATGTGGTAGTTGGACTGGACTGGCAAGTCGACTATGAAAAATTTGCGACAGCAACTCTAGCCATTCAAAAGGGAGCTCACTTTATCGGAACCAACCCTGATCTCAATATTCCGACGGAACGTGGTCTTTTGCCTGGTGCTGGTTCACTGATTACCCTGCTTGAAGTAGCAACACGTGTAAAACCAGTTTATATCGGGAAACCAAATGCTATCATTATGGATAAGGCAGTTGAGCACTTAGGTTTGAAAAGAGAAGAGTTGCTCATGGTTGGGGACAACTACCTGACAGATATCCGAGCAGGGATTGACAATGGCATTCCAACGCTTTTGGTGACGACAGGTTTTACCAAGGCAGAAGAAGTAGCAGACCTGCCAATCGCACCGACTCATGTGGTTTCTAGCCTTGCGGAGTGGAATTTTGATGAAAACTAAACTGACCTTTGGGGGAAGTATGCTCTTTCTCCTCTCCCTTTCTATTCTCTTAACCATTTATCTGGCTTGGATTTTCTATCCCATGGAGATTCAATGGCTGAACTTAGCGGGTCGAGTCTATCTAAAGCCAGAAACGATTCAGTACAACTTTCATATCTTGATGAATTACCTGACCAATCCCTTTAGTCAGGTCTTAGAGATGCCAGATTTTCGTTCGTCAGCGGCAGGTTTACACCACTTTGCGGTGGTGAAGAGTCTTTTTCACTTAGTTCAGCTAGTTGCCCTAGTGACGCTACCAAGTTTTTATTTCTTTGTTAGAAAGATTGTGAAAAAAGGCTTTTTGCCCCTATATCGTAAAAGTATCTTGGCTCTGGTGCTATTGCCTCTAGTCGTTGGGCTTGTGGGAGTGTTGATTGGTTTTGAGCAATTTTTTACTCTGTTCCATCAGATTCTCTTTGTGGGAGACGATACCTGGCTTTTTGATCCAGCAAAGGATCCCGTTATTCTGATTTTGCCAGAGATCTTCTTCCTCCATGCTTTTTTACTTTTCTTTGCCTTGTATGAAGGAATGTTTGGTTTCCTCCTTGTTAAAGCTTCAAGGAAATAGAGGATAACATTCTGTATTTTTAATAAAAAACGAGAGAAGTTGTCCTGCTCCCTATTTATTGTTAGGTTATCCTAAAGATAAACTTGCAAAGCAGGAGATTTTTGCAGAAAACAGTCTATTTTCTATGAAAAAATAGGCTTTTTTTCTAAAAATACCTAGTCAAGCGCTTTATTTTTTTGTATAATAGAAATAGTAAGTATAGATAAAAGAAGAGAAAAGCATGATTACACTATTTTTATCACCGAGTTGTACATCATGTCGTAAGGCAAAGGCTTGGTTAGAGACGCATAAAGTGCCCTTTCAAGAGCATAATATTATGACTAGTCCTTTAACAAGAAAAGAATTACAACATATTCTTTCCTTGACCGAAAATGGTACTGATGACATCATTTCAACTCGTTCAAAAATTTTTCAAAAATTGGATATTGATGTAGAGAGTATCTCGGTATCGGAGTTGCTTCAGTTGATTGAGCAATATCCTAGTCTTTTGCGTCGCCCAATTATTATAGATACCAAACGCATGCAGATCGGTTTTAATGAAGATGAGATTCGTGCTTTTCTCCCTCGTAGTTACCGTAAACAAGAATTGAAAGAAGCAACATTGAGAGCTGGTATTGGATAGATGAACAAACAGTATAGTTACCCACTAGATTTGTCGTGGAGCACTGAAGAACTTGCTTCAGTGCTTTCTTTTTTTAATGATGTTGAAGCTGCCTATGAAGACAAGGTAGAAGCTAAAAAACTGCTAGAGTCTTACAAGGAATTTAAGTCTGTAGTTCCGAGCAAAAGTGAAGAAAAGCGCCTAGGTCGCGAATTTGAAACGGCTAGCGGTTATTCCTTCTATCATGCAGTTCAATTAGCAAAAGAAAAAAGAGAAGGGAAGATTTCTCTTGGAAACTAAATTTGAATTTGCCAAACAGATTGTGCAGGACGCTGCTGACTATATTTTGGCTCACATGAAAGAAGATTTGCAGGTTGAGCGCAAGTCTTCCCCTACTGACTTGGTGACACGTTTGGACAAGGAGGTTCAGCAACTCTTGGTTGATCGGATCAAGTCCTCCTATCCTGAGGACTTGATTTGCGCGGAAGAGGGTTGTTTACGTGCTGCAGTCGGTCAAGGTTCTGTTTGGGTGATTGATCCCATTGACGGTACCAATAACTTTGTCGCTCAGCAGGAAGATTTTGCCGTTATGTTGGCTTATTTTGAGAATGGTGTGGGCAAATTTGGCATCATCTATGATGTCATGAAAGGTGATTGTTACCATGGTGGTGGTGCCTTTCCTCCTTGTCGTAATAATGAGCCCTTACCGACTTTTAAACAGAAACCTCTTCAAGAATTTTTAGTTGCCGGTAACTCAGGTATGTTTGAAACCAATGAGTGGGGCTTGTCGGATTTGGGCCGAGCAGCATTGGGAGTTCGTGTCTACGGCAGTGCGGCCATTAGTTTTGCTAAGGTTTTATCGGGTCGTCTTCTGACTTATATTACCTACTTACAGCCATGGGATTACGCTGCGGCTAGTATCTTAGGGGAAAGTCTGGGTTATCGTCTTCTTACGGTATCAGGTGAGCCCGTTGATTTTAAAACGCGTCAGCCTGTCATGATGGTGCCAATCGAGATGCAAGAAGAGATTCAGTCTTATATCTACGAAAGGAAAGAGAACTAAATGCAATTTCCAGAAGGATTTGTTGAAAAATATGAAGCGATACTAGAAGATGAGGCAAGAGATTTTCTTGCCTCTTTTAAGCAGGAAGCGGTTTCGGCTTTTCGGGTTAATCCCTTAAAAGAAAGTCAATTGTCGTTTGCGGATGCTATTCCAAATACACCTTGGGGACATTATGGCAAGGTCTCAGGGAAGTCACCAGAGCACGTGACGGGTCTCGTTTATTCACAAGAGCCTGCAGCCCAAATGGTGGCCCAGGTAGCTCAACCAAGTCCTGGCATGAAGGTCTTGGACTTGGCGGCAGCACCAGGTGGAAAATCCACTCAACTAGCAGCTTATCTGGCTAATCAAGGAGTCCTTGTTTCCAACGAAATTTCAAGTAAGCGTGCTAAGATTTTAGTGGAAAATATGGAGCGATTTGGAGCGACAAATGTTGTCGTGACCAATGAATCTGCTGACGGCTTAGCCAAGGTTTTTAAAGGTTACTTTGATGTGATTGTCCTTGATGCACCTTGCTCGGGTGAAGGGATGTTTCGTAAGCAGCCAGATGCCATGGATTATTGGAGTACCGATTATCCGAGTCAATGCGCTAGTTTGCAAAGAGAAATTCTGGCAGATGCAGTGACCATGCTTGCAGAAGGTGGTCATTTGATCTATTCGACCTGTACTTGGGCAACTGAGGAAAATGAAGAAATCGTCCACTGGTTGCTGGATACTTATGATTTTGAACTGCTTCCAGTCGAGCATCTGAACGGTATGGTAGCAGGAATGGATCTTCCTGAAACGGCTCGGATGTACCCTCACCATTTTAAGGGAGAAGGTCAGTTTGTTGCCCATTTGCAGTTCAAGGGAGAAAATCCAGCACCTAAATTCAAAGCCAGCAAGAGCAATCTCAGTCGTGAACAATTGGCTCTGTGGCATGATTTTGCCCAAAAACACTTGCAGGTCAATCTAACTGGTATCTTGCAGACTTTTGGAGATCAGCTCTATCTCTTGCCAGAGATGCTACCTGATCTAGGGAAGCTCAAAATTGCCCGAAATGGGCTCCATCTGGGGACGTTTAAGAAGAAACGCTTCGAACCAAGCTTTGCTCTGGGATTAGCCTTGAAACCAAGTCAAGTAAAACAAAGGGTCGAAATCAATGATGAGGATTTTGTAAAATATGTGGCTGGTGAGACTGTTCAATTGTCTGAAGCTCGACCAAATGGCTGGTACCAAGTTGTGGTTCAAGGAAACGGATTAGGCTTTGCCAAGGTAACAGGAAATGTTTTGAAAAATTATTATCCAAAAGGACTCAGATTCAGGTGAAAAAGCTAGTCAAAGAGCCTATTCTATGTTATAGTGGAATTATGAGTTTTTTCTGATAGTCTTTTATTATTACTTATATTATACGATGGAATTGTCCGCTCCTAAGAATGACTAGATAAAATAAAGCAGGACAATCATTGATGATAATTGGATGATCAGGACAAACGGAAGAAATCAGAACATTTATCATTATGTTCAAGGAGAATAACAGTGAAAAAAAGAAAAAAGCTCGTCATGTCTCTTGCAGCTCTTTTGGTGGCAGGTTCTCTAGCGGGATGTGCTAGCTGGATTGATCGTGGAGAATCCATGACAGCTGTTGGTTCAACAGCTCTTCAACCTCTTGTCGAAGCAGCAGCAGATGAATTTGGTTCTAGAAACATCGGAAAAACAGTCAATGTTCAAGGTGGTGGATCGGGTACAGGACTTTCCCAAGTCCAGTCTGGAGCAGTAGACATCGGGAACTCTGACGTCTTTGCAGAGGAAAAAGATGGAATCAATGCTTCAGCTCTAGTAGACCACAAGGTTGCAGTGGCTGGTCTTGCAGTGATTGTAAACAAGGAAGTGACTGTCGAAAATCTCACAACCGAGCAACTTCGCAAAATCTTTACAGGTGAAGTGACCAACTGGAAAGAAGTTGGGGGCAAAGACCTGGCCATTTCAATCATCAACCGAGCAGCAAGTTCTGGTTCACGAGCGACGTTTGATACGGTGGTTATGAATGGCCAATCGGCAATGCA
Organism: Streptococcus mitis; assembly: GCF_003942795.1. GTDB lineage: Bacteria > Bacillota > Bacilli > Lactobacillales > Streptococcaceae > Streptococcus > Streptococcus mitis_BJ. The sequence continues at coordinate 36,639 of NZ_RJNY01000012.1, read as the reverse complement.
GAGCCAAGAACAGGATTCTAACGGGATGGTCAAGTCGATTGTATCCCAAACACCTGGAGCTATTTCTTACCTAGCCTTTGCCTATGTAGATGACTCAGTGAAAAGTATGAAACTGAATGGGTATGAGCCTACGTCTGAAAATGTAACGACCAACAACTGGCCTTTGTGGTCTTATGAACATATGTACACACTTGGTCAACCAAATGAGTTAGCTGCTGAATTCCTGAATTTCGTCCTCTCAGATGAAGCCCAAAATGGGATTGTTAAGGGCATGGGCTATATCTCTATCAATGAAATGAAAGTTCAAAAGGATGCTTCAGGTACCGTTACAGCAGTAGAAGGAGGTCAATAATGAATCAAGAAGAATTATCTAAAAAATTACTCTCTCCTTCAAAGAATTCTCGCCTTGAGAAGTTTGGTAAAGGTTTGACCTTCATTTGCCTTTCTTTGATTGTCATCATTGTGGCGATGATTTTGATTTTTGTAGCACAGAAAGGCTTGTCGACCTTCTTTGTCAATGGAGTGAACATCTTTGATTTCCTCTTTGGACAAACTTGGAATCCTTCAGGGAAACAATTTGGTGCCCTTCCAATGATTTTGGGCTCCTTTATTGTGACGATTTTATCTGCCCTCATCGCAACTCCCTTCGCCATCGGAGCTGCAGTCTTTATGACAGAAGTATCACCAAAGGGCGCAAAAATCTTGCAACCAGCCATTGAACTCCTCGTCGGGATTCCTTCAGTCGTCTATGGATTTATCGGTTTGCAAGTTGTGGTGCCTTTTGTTCGTAGCGTCTTTGGTGGAACTGGTTTCGGGATCTTGTCAGGGATTTTCGTTCTCTTTGTCATGATTCTACCAACTGTAACCTTTATGACAACAGACAGCTTGCGTGCTGTTCCTCGTCATTACCGTGAAGCTAGTTTAGCTATGGGAGCCACTCGTTGGCAAACCATCTGGCGTGTGACCTTGAAAGCAGCACGTTCAGGTATTTTCACTGCAGTGGTCTTTGGGATGGCGCGTGCTTTCGGTGAAGCCCTTGCTATTCAGATGGTGGTCGGAAACTCAGCAGTTATCCCAACCTCGTTAACAACACCAGCTGCGACCTTGACATCTGTTTTGACAATGGGAATCGGAAATACCGTCATGGGAACGGTTGATAATAACGTTCTCTGGTCACTGGCCTTGGTATTGCTCTTGATGAGTTTGGCCTTTAACAGTGTGATTAAATTGATTACGAAAGAAAGAGGAAAGAAAAACTATGCACGCTAAGAAATTAGATAAACTTGCAACAGCTGTCCTCTATACCATCGCTGGTATCATCGTTGCCATCTTGGCATCCTTGATTCTCTATATCTTGGTGAGAGGGTTACCGCACATCTCTTGGTCTTTCTTGACTGGAAAATCATCCTCTTATCAAGCAGGTGGGGGTATCGGGATTCAGCTCTACAATTCCTTCTTCCTTTTAGTCATTACCTTGATTATCTCTGTGCCTTTGTCTATGGGGGCTGGGATTTACCTAGCTGAATATGCAAAAAAGGGTCCTGTGACAAATTTTGTCAGAACCTGTATTGAAATCTTGTCTTCTCTACCATCAGTCGTTGTGGGTCTCTTTGGTTACTTGATTTTTGTAGTCCAGTTTGAGTATGGATTTTCAATCATTTCAGGTGCTTTGGCCTTGACGGTGTTTAATCTGCCACAGATGACTCGAAATGTTGAGGATAGTTTAAAACACGTTCACCATACACAACGTGAGGCTGGACTTGCCCTTGGAATTTCTCGTTGGGAGACTGTAGTCCATGTCGTCATTCCAGAAGCCCTTCCAGGTATCGTAACGGGTGTTGTCTTGGCATCCGGCCGTATCTTTGGTGAGGCCGCCGCTCTTATCTATACGGCAGGACAATCCGCTCCAGCCCTTGACTGGTCTAACTGGAATGTCCTCAGTGTTACAAGCCCTATCTCAATCTTCCGACAAGCAGAAACCCTGGCTGTCCACATCTGGAAGGTCAACAGTGAAGGAACCATTCCTGATGCTACCATTGTATCTGCTGGTTCTGCCGCCGTGCTCCTCATCTTTATCTTGATTTTTAACTTTGGAGCTCGCAAACTCGGAAGCTATTTACACAAGAAATTAACCGCTGCCTAAAGGAGAAGCCATGTCAAAATATAACTGGGATGAAAAGCATATCATCACCTTCCCTGAAGAAAAAGTGGCCCTCTCTACCAAGGATTTACATGTTTACTATGGTAAAAATGAATCCATCAAGGGCATTGATATGCAATTTGAAAGAAATAAAATAACGGCCTTGATTGGTCCTTCCGGATCTGGGAAATCTACCTACCTTCGCAGTCTCAATCGGATGAATGATACCATTGATATTGCCAAGGTCACAGGTCAAATCCTCTACCGAGGGATTGACGTCAACCGTCCAGAAATCAATGTCTATGAGATGCGCAAGCATATCGGAATGGTCTTCCAACGTCCAAATCCATTTGCCAAGTCTATTTACCGCAACATCACTTTTGCTCATGAACGTGCAGGTGTTAAGGACAAGAAAGTACTTGATGAAATTGTCGAGACCTCTCTCCGACAGGCTGCCCTTTGGGATCAGGTCAAAGATGACCTCCACAAATCAGCCTTGATGCTTTCTGGTGGACAACAACAACGTCTCTGTATCGCTCGCGCCATCTCTGTCAAGCCAGATATCCTCTTGATGGATGAACCGGCGTCAGCCTTGGATCCGATTGCGACAGCCCAACTGGAAGAGACCATGTTGGAATTGAAAAAAGACTTTACCATCATCATCGTTACCCACAGTATGCAACAGGCTGCGCGTGCAAGTGACTACACAGGATTTTTCTACTTGGGCGATTTGATCGAGTATGATAAGACATCCAATATTTTCCAAAATGCCAAGCTACAGTCTACCAATGACTATGTAACGGGACACTTTGGTTAGAAAGGAAGTAGTATGACAGAACCGATTTTGCAGGTTAAAGACCTGTCCGTTTATTACAATAAAAAGAAGGCTTTGAATAGTGTTTCCCTTTCTTTCCAACCTAAGGAAATAACCGCCTTGATTGGTCCTTCTGGATCAGGAAAGTCCACCCTGCTCAAAGCCATCAACCGCATGGGCGATCTAAATCCTGAGGTGACAACAACTGGAACAGTGATTTATAATGGCCACAATATCTACAGTCCGCGTACCGATACGGTTGAATTGCGTAAGGAAATCGGTATGGTTTTTCAACAGCCTAATCCCTTCCCTATGTCTATCTATGAAAATGTTGTCTACGGCTTACGTATCAATGGAGTCAAGGACAAACATGTTTTGGATGAAGCAGTAGAAAAAGCTTTGCAACGTGCTTCTATCTGGGATGAGGTCAAGGATCGCTTGCATGATTCAGCCATTGGTCTCTCAGGTGGCCAACAACAACGTGTTTGTGTTGCTCGTGTCTTAGCAACCAGTCCCAAGATTATTCTCTTGGATGAACCAACTTCAGCTTTGGATCCTATCTCGGCTGGTAAGATTGAGGAAACCTTGTATGGTCTGAAAGATAAATACACCATGCTCTTGGTAACGCGTTCGATGCAACAGGCCTCTCGTATCTCTGATAAAACAGGCTTTTTCCTAGATGGGGATTTGATTGAGTTTAACGATACGAAGAAAATGTTCCTAGACCCACAAAACAAGGAAACAGAAGATTATATTACAGGAAAATTTGGATAAGGAGTTGAATGATGTTACGATCTCAATTTGAAGAAGATTTGGAGAAATTGCATAACCAGTTCTATGCCATGGGACAAGAAGTGCTCTCACAAATCAATCGTACAGTGCGTGCCTTTGTCACACATGACCGTGATTTGGCAAAAGAAGTTATTGAGGAAGATGCAGAAGTAAATGGATATGAAGTGAAACTAGAAAAGAAATCATTTGAAATGATCGCACTTCAACAACCTGTTTCTCAAGACCTCCGTACTGTATTGACCGTTCTCAAGGCAGTATCGGACCTGGAACGTATGGGAGACCATGCGGTGTCAATCGCAAAAGCAACTATTCGTATGAAGGGGGAACAACGCATCCCTGCCGTTGAAGAGGAAATCAAAAAAATGGGGCGCGATGTGAGAAACTTCGTTGAAGCTGCTCTCGAACTTTACCTGAANGGTTCTGTGGATCAAGCCTACGAAGTAGCGGCTATGGACGAAAAAATCAACCATTACTTTGATAGTATTCGTGATCTTACTACAGAGGAGATTAGGAAACATCCTGAAGCCATCGTTACAGGCCGTGATTACTTCCAAGTCATTTCCTTCTTGGAGCGTATCGGAGACTACGCTAAAAATATCTGTGAATGGGTTGTTTACTTTGAAACAGGGAAGATTGTCGAACTATAAGAAACGGTTTAAATATACAGAATAAAAGGCTGATTGTGATAAATCAGTCTTCTTTTTTATGAAAAGAATTATTTTACATTCAAAATCTCTAAAAGGGTTGACAACTATTTTTAAAAGAGTTATAATTATTCAGAAATGATAGAAAGGTCGTTTATTTATGAAATTCAAGAAATGGATATTAGTTGTGTGTAGCATGCTGGCCAGCATGGTTTTGGTAGCTTGCCAATCCAGTACGGATAGTTCTCAGTCTGCTGTGGACGCTATTAAACAAAAAGGAAAGCTAGTCGTTGCGACCAGCCCAGACTATGCACCATTTGAATTCCAATCCTTGGTAGATGGTAAAAACCAAGTGGTTGGGGCAGATATTGATATGGCTCAAGCGATTACGGATGAGCTTGGGGTTAAACTTGAAATCTCTAGCATGAGTTTTGACAATGTTTTGACCAGCCTTCAAACTGGAAAGGCTGACTTAGCCATTGCGGGAATTAGTGCCACAGATGAGAGAAAGGAAGTCTTTGACTTTTCAATCCCTTACTATGAAAATAAGATGAGTTTCTTGGTTAGAAAAGCCGATTTAGACAAATACAAGGATCTTTCAAGCCTTGCAAGTGCGAATATCGCAGCTCAAAAGGGAACTGTGCCAGAAACCATGGTCAAGGAACAATTGCCAAATGCTCAACTGACATCTTTGACTAATATGGGGGAAGCAGTTAATGAATTGCAGGCTGGAAAAGTAGATGCTGTTCATATGGATGAACCAGTTGCTCTTAGCTACGCAGGTAAAAACTCAGATCTTGTCGTTGCATCTGTTAATTTGACAATGAAAGATGGCGAAGCCAATGCTGTTGCTATCAAGAAGAATCAATCAGACTTGAAAGCAGTAGTCGATAAGGTTATCCAAAAGCTGAAAGATGATGGAACCTATCAAACTTATCTTGAAAAAGCAGCGAAACTAACAGAAGTTGAACAATAAGAAAAAGCAGAGTTGGACTTTAATCCAATTCTGCTTTTAGGTATTCTAATAACTCTTCTAGATTTTCGAGAGAGACTTTGGCAAACTGATAAGGACAGGCATCCAAATAAGCCTTCTCAAAAAAGTCTAGTTTGAGTGAGCTATGCTTTAAACTGGCAATCTTAGGATAGTTTCTCAAATCAAGGAGAAGGCCATCGTGTAGAGGATAGTAGGGCAAGGGACAGGTGTTTCTTTCAAGCACTTTCTTTATCTGAGTCTGATAGTTTTCTTGAAGGGTCAGTCTGGCTAGTCGATTTTTTTCAAATAACTGACTGTCGATGTAAAGAGAGAGTGCCTTTTGCATGATGAGATTACTGTCATAGTCCAGGATATTTTTATAGGAAACAAAGGCCTCTTTTAGGGCATTTGGGAGAATGAGAGCGGTGATACGAAGGGCTGGAAAGAGACTGGTTGAGAAGGACTTGATATAAATGACGCGATCCTCTGTATCCAGATAGTGGAAAGTTTGCCCTTTTTTAGGGTCTAAATCTCCTAGATAGTCATCCTCTACGATGTAAACACCATACTGGTTTGCTAGATCCAGAATAGCCCTTTTTTCCTGATCAGAATAGGAATGACCTAGAGGATAGTGGAAGCGAGGAATAGTGTAGAAAAACTTGATTTTCCCAGATTTAAACTGTTCTTCCAGTTCTTCCAGGTCAATGCCATCAATACGGCGTTCAATGGTCTGGTAGGCTAATCCCTGAGCGACCAAGAGGCGGTTCATCCGGTGGTAAGTCGGTTGTTCGACCAAAATCTCTTCTCCCTCGCTCGGAAAGTTAATCTGAGAAAGGATAAAGAGAGCTTGCTGGGTGCCCGAAGTCAGGACTAGTTGGTCGGGTTTGCAGTAGAGGGCTTGATTGAAAAGAAGTTGATGGACAGATTGTCTGAGTTCCTCAAGGCCTTCTTGGTTGTCATAGTAGTTGAAGAGGTAGTTTTCTCTTCCGATCAGTGTTTCATTGACGCAGAGTCTGAAATCGTCATAAGCACTGGCATGTTCGTCAGTGACTTCGATTTCCAAGTCTTGGTGCTGACCCTGTTCCAGAACATAATAGCCACTTTGGGGCTTGGCATAGAGGTATTGTTCATGGCGTAATTCTAGCAGGGCTCGTTGGACAGTGTCCTTGCTACAGTGGAAGTCTTGGCTCAGTTGGCGGATGGAGGGAAGCCGGCTACCTGTTGGAAATTTTCCTGATTCGATACCCTTTTTGAGAAAGGAAACGACTGCTTGGTATTTACTTTCTTTCTTCATTCCAGACCTCCCTTGATTTTGTTACATTGTACCTTTTTTTTACCTCCTTTGCAATGGGAAAAGTATTTCTCCCTTTCACAACTAGGAGCAAATGTGGTATACTTAGAAAGTATGATGATTCATTGAAAAGAAGTTAAGAAAGAGAATGGATAGAAAAGTGCAGGAACCGGTTAAATTATTTCAATACAATACTCTAGGTGCCCTAATGGCAGGTCTCTATGGTGGAACCATGACCGTAGGAGAATTACTGGAACATGGTGACCTCGGCTTGGGAACTTTGGATTCGATTGATGGGGAGTTGATTGTCCTTGATGGCAAGGCTTATCAAGCCAAGGGGTCTGGTCAAACGCCTGAAATCGTTGAAGTGGCAGCGGATGCTCTTATTCCCTATGCAGCAGTGGTTCCTCATCAGGCAGAAGTAATTTTTCGTCAGCGCTTTGAGATGACGGATAAGGAATTGGAAAAGCGAATTGAGTCCTACTATGATGGGGAAAATCTTTTTCGTTCCATCAAGATTCATGGCGAATTTTCACAAATGCATGTGCGGATGATTCCCAAATCCACACCTGATACCAAGTTTGCTGATGTGGCGACTCACCAACCTGAATATAGCCGTGAAAATGTATCGGGAACCATTGTTGGATTTTGGACACCGGAGATTTTCCATGGGGTGAGTGTTGCCGGCTACCATTTGCATTTTATCTCAGATGATTTGACCTTTGGTGGGCATGTGATGGACTTTGTTATCAAAGAAGGAATGATCGAGGTTGGGGCAGTCGACCAGTTGGATCAACGTTTTCCAGTCCAAGATCGCCAGTATTTATTTGCCAAATTTAACGTTGACGAGATGAAGAAAGATATTGATAAGTCAGAATAGGAGAAAAAAATGACAGTACATATTATCCTTACCATGATTGCTTTGGTTCTCATTCTAGTAAGTGGAACTTGGTATGCCAAAAAACGGTTTAAAATCTCTCTTGCAGTGATGGGCTTGGGGGCAATCGCATTTTTTGTTTCTTCTCAAGTGTTAGAGAAGATGGTTCACCTTCTGGTACTTCATCCGCAAAAAGACGGAACCATTTTACTCGCGCAGGAGCATCCTTTCTTATACGTCCTTTATGGGATCGCTATGGCAGCCCTCTTTGAAGAGACGGCCCGTTTTGTCTTTTTTAAATGGTTGGAGAAAAAGAGAAAGTTGGAAGATAGAGATGCTTTGGCTTATGGTTTGGGACATGGGGGCTTGGAGATGCTCTACCTCGGAATGGGAAGTTTGATTAGCCTTTTGATCCTCTTTTCACTCNTACAATCTTCAAACTCTGATGCGGCGAATCTTCTTACAAAGAGTACATTAGAAACAGTTCAGTCTCTATCAGCGTGGCAGATCTATCTACTAGGAGTTGAGCGTGTCCTTGCTCTGGTTCTCCAAATTAGCCTTACTGTCTGGGTCTATCAAAGTGTCCGTCAAAAGAAATGGATCTATCTCATTGCTGCCTATGGCTTGCATGCTTTGTTTGACTTAGCTCCAGCTCTATCTCAAGTGGGATGGATTACAAATCCGCTTCTAGTTGAGTTCATTCTTTTCGCAGAACTTATAGCTCTTGTCTGGCTGACAAAATCTACATTTTGGAAAAAATCATAAAAAGAGGGGTGACCTCTTTTTTTATGTGAAGATTGGATACAGAAATTTCCAGTCGTCAAAAATCTTTAAAAATGGTATAATGAAATCACTTTACAAAAGGATGAGAGATATGACATTAGTAACTAGAATACAAGAACAATTAGAAGGAATTGATATTCGTTTTAAGGAACCATTGAAGCTCTATACCTACACTAAGGTAGGGGGACGAGCGGATTATCTGGTTTTGCCACGCAATCGCTATGAGATGGCGCGTGTCGTTCAATTTGCCAATCAAGAGAATATTCCTTGGATGGTGCTAGGGAATGCCAGCAATATCATCGTTCGTGACGGTGGAATTCGTGGATTTGTCATCTTGTGTGACAAGCTCAATAACATTTCAGTTGATGGCTATACCATTGAAGCGGAAGCTGGGGCCAACTTGATTGAAACGACACGTATTGCCCTCCGTCATAGTTTGACTGGATTCGAGTTTGCCTGTGGCATTCCAGGGAGCGTCGGCGGTGCGGTCTTTATGAATGCGGGTGCCTATGGAGGAGAGATTGCTCATATCTTGCAGTCTTGTCAAGTTTTGACCAAGGGAGGGGAAATCGAGACCTTATCTGCCAAGGAATTGGCTTTTGGTTACCGTCATTCAGCTGTTCAAGATTCTGGAGCTGTTGTTTTGTCAGCTAAATTTGCCCTAGCTCCAGGAAATCACCAGGTTATCAAGCAAGAAATGGACCGCTTGACTCACCTACGCGAACTCAAACAACCTCTAGAATACCCATCATGTGGTTCAGTCTTTAAGCGTCCAGTGGGGCATTTTGCAGGTCAGTTGATCTCAGAGGCTGGCTTGAAAGGCTATCGTATCGGTGGTGTTGAAGTATCTGAAAAGCACGCTGGTTTCATGATCAATGTTGCTGACGGAACGGCGAAAGACTATGAGGACTTGATCCAATCTGTTATTGAAAAAGTCAAGGAACACTCAGGTGTCACCCTTGAGAGAGAAGTCCGAATCTTAGGTGAGAAAGAGTAAAATTTAGGCAGAAAAGCTGCTACTATGTCAATGGAAAGGGGGTGAAAGCCTATCGTTAGCGAAGATGCATGTAGGCAGTCCAAACTCCTACACGAGGTAGTAGTGGCCTGACAGAGCCTTGATCTGTTAATTTATGAAAAAGAAGGAATTTATGACAATTGAAAAAACCAATTATCGAATTCAAAAACGTCTCTAAAGTTTTTGAAGACAGCAACACCAAGGTTCTCAAAGACATCAACTTTGAGTTGGAAGAAGGGAAATTTTACACTCTTTTAGGCGCATCTGGTTCAGGAAAATCAACCATTCTAAACATCATTGCAGGTTTACTAGATGCAACGACAGGAGATATTTTGTTGGATGGGGTACGGATCAACGACATCCCAACCAACAAGCGAGATGTCCATACGGTCTTCCAATCCTATGCCTTATTTCCACATATGAATGTGTTTGAAAATGTTGCCTTTCCACTCCGCTTGCGTAAAGTCGACAAGAAAGAAATCGAGCAACGCGTAGCGGAAGTGCTCAAGATGGTTCAGTTGGAAGGGTATGAAAAACGTTCCATCCGTAAACTCTCTGGAGGACAACGTCAGCGTGTAGCCATTGCCCGTGCCATCATCAACCAACCTCGTGTGGTTTTGTTGGATGAGCCTTTGTCAGCACTGGACTTGAAATTGCGGACAGACATGCAGTACGAACTGCGTGAATTGCAACAACGATTGGGAATTACCTTCGTATTTGTCACTCACGATCAGGAAGAAGCCCTTGCCATGAGTGACTGGATTTTTGTTATGAATGATGGCGAGATTGTTCAGTCTGGAACGCCTGTGGACATCTACGATGAGCCAATCAACCACTTTGTTGCTACCTTTATCGGCGAGTCCAACATCTTGCCAGGAACCATGATTGAGGACTACTTGGTTGAGTTTAACGGCAAACTCTTTGAAGCGGTCGATGGGGGGATGAAGCCAAATGAGCCAGTTGAGGTTGTCATTCGTCCAGAGGACTTGCGCATTACCCTTCCTGAAGAAGGCAAGCTCCAAGTTAAGGTGGATACCCAGCTCTTTCGTGGGGTTCACTATGAGATCATCGCCTATGACGAACTCGGAAATGAATGGATGATCCACTCGACTCGTAAGGCCATTGTGGGTGAGGAAATCGGTCTGGACTTTGAACCAGAAGATATCCACATCATGCGTCTCAACGAAACCGAAGAAGAGTTCGATGCTCGTATCGAGGAGTACGTAGAAATCGAAGAGCAAGAAGCAGGTCTGATTAACGCGATCGAGGAGGAAAGAGATGAAGAAAACAACCTCTAAACTCTTTGTAGTACCCTACATGCTTTGGATCGCCCTCTTTGTCCTCGCACCCTTGGTCTTGATTTTCGGTCAATCCTTTTTCAATATCGAAGGCCAGTTTAGCTTAGAAAACTATAAATCCTACTTTGCGTCACAAAACTTGACCTATCTCAAAATGAGCTTCAACTCTGTGCTCTATGCAGGAATTGTGACCTTGGTGACGCTTCTCATCAGCTATCCAACAGCCCTCTTTTTGACCCGTCTCAAGCACCGTCAACTCTGGCTCATGTTGATTATCCTGCCGACATGGATTAATCTGCTCCTTAAAGCCTATGCCTTTATTGGGATTTTTGGTCAAAATGGCTCTATTAACCAATTTTTGGAATTTATCGGAATCGGTTCGCAGCAGTTGCTCTTTACCGATTTCTCCTTCATCTTTGTCGCAAGCTACATCGAGCTTCCCTTTATGATTTTGCCCATTTTCAATGTCTTGGATGATATGGATAACAATCTCATCAATGCCAGCTACGACCTCGGTGCGACCAAGTGGGAAACTTTCCGCCATGTTATCTTCCCTCTATCGATGAATGGAGTGAGAAGTGGGGTTCAGTCGGTCTTTATCCCAAGTTTGAGTCTCTTCATGCTGACACGTTTGATTGGTGGGAACCGCGTTATTACCCTCGGGACGGCCATTGAGCAGAACTTCTTGACAAATGACAACTACGGGATGGGTTCAACCATCGGTGTGATTCTCATCCTGACCATGTTTCTCACCATGTGGGTGACCAAGGAAAGGAGAGAACGATGAAAAAATTTGCCAATCTCTACTTAGCCTTTGTCTTTATCATCCTTTACTTGCCAATTTTTTACTTGATTGGCTATGCCTTTAATGCTGGCGATGATATGAATAGCTTTACTGGTTTTAGCTTGAGCCATTTTAAAACCATGTTTGGTGATGGTCGCCTTATGTTGATCCTCACCCAAACCTTTTTCTTGGCCTTTCTATCAGCCTTGATAGCGACTATTATCGGGACTTTCGGTGCCATTTATATCTATCAGTCTCGTAAGAAATACCAAGAAGCCTTTTTATCACTCAATAATATTCTCATGGTTGCACCCGACGTTATGATTGGTGCCAGCTTCTTGATTCTTTTTACCCAGCTTAAGTTTTCACTTGGATTTTTGACAGTTCTATCTAGTCACGTGGCCTTTTCCATCCCTATCGTGGTCTTGATGGTCTTGCCTCGTCTCAAGGAAATGAATGATGACATGATTCACGCGGCCTATGACCTTGGTGCTAGCCAGTTTCAGATGTTCAAGGAAATCATGCTACCGTACCTGACTCCGTCTATCATTGCAGGTTACTTCATGGCCTTCACCTATTCGCTGGATGATTTTGCCGTGACCTTCTTTGTGACGGGAAATGGCTTTTCAACCCTATCAGTTGAGATCTACTCTCGAGCTCGGAAGGGGATTTCGCTAGAAATCAATGCCCTGTCTGCCCTTGTCTTTCTCTTTAGTATTATCCTAGTTGTAGGTTATTACTTTATCTCACGTGAGAAGGAGGAGCAAGCATGAAAAAACTCTATTCATTTTTAGCAGGAATTGTAGCAATTATCCTTGTCTTGTGGGGAATTGCGACGCATCTAGATAGTAAAATCAACAGCCGAGATAGTCAGAAACTGGTTATCTACAACTGGGGGGATTATATCGATCCCGAACTCTTGGAGCAATTCACAGAAGAAACAGGTATCCAAGTCCAGTACGAGACCTTTGACTCCAACGAAGCCATGTATACCAAAATCAAGCAGGGTGGAACAACCTACGATATTGCCATCCCGAGTGAGTACATGATTAATAAGATGAAGGACGAAGACCTCTTGATACCACTCGATTATTCAAAAATTGAAGGAATCGAAAATATCGGACCTGAGTTCCTCAACCAGTCTTTTGACCCGGGCAATAAATTCTCAATTCCTTACTTCTGGGGAACCTTGGGAATTGTCTATAATGAAAACATGGTAGAGGAGGCGCCTGAACATTGGGACGATCTCTGGAAGCCAGAGTATAAGGATTCCATCATGCTCTTTGATGGAGCGCGTGAGGTGCTGGGACTCGGGCTTAACTCGCTTGGTTACAGTCTTAACTCAAAGGATTCACAGCAGTTGGAAGAGACAGTAGACAAGCTCTACAAACTGACTCCAAATATCAAGGCCATTGTGGCTGACGAGATGAAGGGGTACATGATCCAGAACAATGCTGCTATCGGTGTGACCTTCTCTGGGGAAGCCAGCCAGATGTTGGAGAAAAATCCTAATCTCAAGTATGTCGTTCCGACTGAGGCCAGCAACCTTTGGTTTGACAATATGGTCATTCCCAAAACCGTGAAAAACCAAGATGCAGCCTATGCCTTCATCAACTTTATGTTGAAACCTGAAAATGCTCTGAAAAATGCCGAGTATGTGGGTTACTCAACACCAAATCTACCAGCTAAGGAAATGCTCCCAGAGGAGACCAAGGAAGACAAATCCTTCTATCCAGACGCTGATACCATGAAACACTTGGAAGTTTATGAGAAATTTGACCATAAATGGACAGGCAAATATAGCGACCTCTTCCTACAATTTAAAATGTATCGGAAGTAGGAGCTAGCAGTTATGAAACGAATCAGTCAAGCTGGTTCGTTTTTTATATAGAAGGCAATTTTTGTAACTGTATGTTTTTCTATGATAGTTGCTGTGTTTAGTAATATGAAAATTGAGGATAAAAATAGTGATAAGTGAAATAACGGCGCATTTGTTTCAAGATTTTTTTATTTGTTGAATTCCACCTCCTTCATTAAAATTTTTAAAATTGACTACTAGCTACATATGCTTTTACCTCCTTTTATGCTATAATATTCTAAATAGAATATTTAATCTCCAAATAAATATTTCTTATGGAATAATTCCGTTTTATACCGTTTAGAATATTTAAGAGTATACAATGTTTAATAATGATTTTTTTGGAGATCGTCTGAAGGAACTGAGAAAGATCAAGAAGTTAACTCAGGTACAAATTTCTGAGATGATTGGTGTATAACAAGGTACTTATTTTCGTTGGGAGAATGGAACTTTAGAGCCTAATTTAGACGCCGTTGTCAAATTAGCAAAATTATTTATACCACGACAGATTATTTACTAGGAAAAACGATTTACAGTACTCTAGATGGTATTTCTCATCCAATCACTAGAATTGATATGAAGAAGTTAAAAGAGTTTAATAAAACGGAACTTAATGATTTGAAATTTGCGCTTGTTATGAATGGAATAAAAAATATTTCACTGTATTTGACTATATGGATGAGCTAGTTTCTGAATATAATTTAGACAAAGAAGAGCAAGGAATATTGCTGCCTCTCTTTAAAGAGATTTATGATTATTTTAATGTAGATTAATGGTTTATAAGATTAAGTCTTAATAGATAGAGAATAGTATATTCTTGTTGAGTGATTCTATTTTATGAAGGTTGTTTGTAGTTGAAGGGGGAAATAGATGGACTCTAAAATTGATACAGCTTGGAACTTGTTTCTGGAAGGAAAAATATCAGAAGCTAAAAAGTTAGTTGAACAAGATTTTTCCATTGATACCTGTACAGATTTTAGTCTTTTAAATTTGATGGGATATTTATTGTTAGCAGAAAAAGACTATGTCACATGTACCCATATCTTTGAGAAATACATTTTATTGGCTCAACAAAATGAAGATAAAGAAAATGAACACATTGGCCTACATCAATTAGCTATGATCTACAGAGATCAGGGGGATTTTCATGAGGCTTTAAAACTTATTGAAGATGAAGAGAAGATAGTTGAAGAGCATTTTCCAAATGATAATCTAAAGAAAGCTGTGAATAACTATGAACAGGGCTATGTGAGATTTAAATTAAACAATCTTGATGAGGCTCTTACATTCATGAATCTGTCATTGGAACAATCTTTAGAGACTGATGATGTAATTTCTCAAGCTTGTAGCTATAGAGGGTTAGGTGAAATCTATTTAGCTTTGGAAGATACGGAATTATCGAATACACATTTCAAACGAGCTATAGAACTTTTCGAAAGTGTTGGAGAATTTGAAGGGATAAAGGAAATTGAGGAATTGATTAATGAATGATTTTAGATTTTGTTATTAGTTTGCTTTATCTTAAAGAATGTAGATACGCAATTGACAGTCTAGATAATATTAAAGCGAGAGAGTAATATGTTATTTTGGATTTGTTTAATACCAACAATTATATTGGCTAATTTTGTTCTCCTGAAAGAGTAATTAAAGATACAGGGAATTGATTTGATTCAAGGGAGACGATTCCCAGTTGACGCAAGCTTTAAAAAACGATATAATAAGAAAGTTGAGAATTGATTTTCAGTTGTCTTAGTCCAGAGAAATGGCGGTGCTGCGAGCCATCTAAGCTAGGAAATCATGCTACTCAATCAGACAATTGCATAAGATTATGAGAATGACAAGTTCATTGAATGAAGGTGGTACCGCGGTTTTTCGCCCTTCGTGATGTGAGCTTGTCTTTTGATTTTTGGAGGTGTTTATGAAGACATTTCTCGTGAAACAAAAGTTTCGTCTTGGAGGCGAACGCTTCGATATCAAGGATGACAGAGGAGTAGTGAATTATCAGGTGGAGGGCTCTTTCTTCCAAATTCCTAAGACCTTTACCATCTATGACGCTTATGGTGAGCAAGTCAGTGAGATTAGTAAAGAATTTTTCACCTTGCTTCCTCGCTTTAATATCCAGTTACGAAACGGTTCAAATTTCGTCATTCGTAAGAAGTTGACCTTCTTTCGAGATAAGTATGAGTTTGATCATCTAGGGCTTCGTATAGAGGGCAATATCTGGGATTTGAATTTCAAATTGCTGGATGATCGTGATCAGCTTGTCGCCGAGATTCAAAAAGAAATTTTCCATCTGACCTCAACCTACACCGTAACCGTCTATGAAGACTCTTATGCAGATCTGGTCATTTCCCTCTGTGTCGCGATTGACTATGTGGAGATGCTGGAAAGCCAATCAAATTAAACAAGTAAATAAGGAGATATTATGAAACAACTATCTAGTGCTCAAGTTCGCCAAATGTGGCTAGATTTCTGGGCAAGCAAAGGTCACTCTGTAGAACCATCAGTGAGTTTGGTTCCTGTAAATGACCCAACTCTTTTATGGATTAACTCTGGGGTAGCAACCCTTAAGAAATACTTTGACGGGACTATCAAACCTGAAAATCCACGTATCACCAATGCGCAAAAAGCTATCCGTACCAACGACATCGAAAATGTCGGAAAAACGGCTCGCCACCATACCATGTTTGAAATGTTGGGGAACTTCTCTATCGGGGATTACTTCCGTGATGAAGCCATCACCTGGGCTTATGAACTCTTGACAAGCCCAGAATGGTTTGATTTTCCTAAAGACAAACTATATATGACCTACTATCCAGATGATAAAGATTCTTACAACCGCTGGATTGAAGTAGGAGTGGATCCAAGTCACTTGATCCCAATCGAAGATAACTTCTGGGAAATCGGTGCTGGACCTTCTGGACCAGATACAGAGATCTTCTTTGACCGTGGAAAAGCCTTTGACCCAGAAAATATCGGTATTCGCCTTCTTGCAGAAGATATCGAAAATGACCGTTATATCGAAATCTGGAATATTGTTTTGTCACAATTTAACGCGGATCCAGCTGTTCCTCGTAGCGAATACAAGGAATTGCCACACAAGAACATTGATACGGGCGCTGGTTTGGAGCGTTTGGTGGCAGTTATCCAAGGGGCGAAGACAAACTTTGAAACAGACCTCTTCATGCCGATTATCCGTGAAGTTGAGAAATTGTCAGGTAAGGTCTACGACCAAGATGGCGACAACATGAGTTTTAAGGTCATTGCGGACCATATTCGTTCTTTGTCATTTGCCATCGGTGATGGTGCCCTTCCTGGAAATGAAGGCCGTGGTTATGTCCTTCGTCGTCTCCTCCGTCGCGCTTCTATGCACGGTCAAAAATTGGGCATCAACGAGCCTTTCCTTTACAAACTCGTTCCAACTGTTGGAAAAATCATGGAAAGCTACTACCCAGAAGTGCTTGAAAAACGTGACTTTATCGAAAAAATCATCAAGAGCGAGGAAGAGTCATTTGCTCGAACCCTTCACTCAGGTCAACACTTTGCAGAAACCATTGTAGCTGATTTGAAAGAAAAAGGTCAAAATGTTATCGCTGGGCAAGATGTCTTCAAACTCTACGACACTTACGGCTTCCCAGTGGAATTGACAGAAGAAATCGCTAAAGAAGCTGGCATGACGGTAGACCGTGAAAGCTTTGAAGCAGCCATGAAAGAGCAGCAAGAACGTGCGCGTGCGTCAGCTGTCAAAGGTGGCTCTATGGGCATGCAAAATGAGACCCTTCAAAACATCACAGTGGAAAGTGTCTTTAACTACAATGCCAGCCAATTGCCTTCTAAGTTGGTGGCTATCGTAGTGGACAATGCTGAAGTAGAAGCTGTTTCTGAAGGGACTGCTTCCCTCATCTTCGCAGAGACTCCATTCTATGCTGAAATGGGTGGACAAGTAGCTGACCATGGTCAAATCTTGGACACTGCTGGAAACATCGTGGCTACTGTAACAGATGTTCAAAAAGCACCAAACGGCCAACCACTTCATACTGTTGAAGTCCACGCTCCGCTTGACTTGAACCAAGAATACACACTTAGCATCGACACCAACCGTCGTCTTCGTGTGATGAAGAACCACACAGCAACTCACTTACTTCACGCTGCCCTTCACAATATCCTTGGTAGCCATGCAACGCAAGCAGGATCACTTAACGAAGTCGAATTCCTCCGTTTTGACTTCACACACTTCCAAGCCGTAACTCCTGAAGAGTTGCGCGCCATTGAACAACAAGTCAATGAGAAAATTTGGGAAGCAATTGCAGTAGAAACTGTTGAGACAGATATTGACACTGCTAAAGAAATGGGAGCTATGGCCCTCTTTGGTGAGAAGTATGGTAAGGAAGTTCGTGTTGTTACGATTGGTGACTACTCAGTGGAACTTTGTGGTGGTACCCACGTAGGTAATACTTCTGAAATCGGTCTCTTCAAGATTGTCAAAGAAGAAGGGATTGGATCAGGAACTCGCCGTATCTTGGCAGTGACTGGTAAGGAAGCTTTTGAAGCCTACCGCGAACAAGAAGACGCTCTGAAAGCCGTCGCAGCAACCTTGAAAGCACCTCAACTCAAGGAAGTTCCTCATAAGGTTGAAGGTCTTCAAGAGCAACTCCGTCAACTTCAAAAAGAAAATGCTGAGTTGAAGGAAAAAGCCGCAGCTGCAGCCGCAGGTGA
This sequence comes from Streptococcus mitis, assembly GCF_003942795.1. Taxonomy (GTDB): domain Bacteria; phylum Bacillota; class Bacilli; order Lactobacillales; family Streptococcaceae; genus Streptococcus; species Streptococcus mitis_BJ. The sequence goes on along the minus strand of NZ_RJNY01000012.1, from coordinate 18,654 downwards.
TGTCTTCAAGGATGCGAAGGAAGTCAACGGCCACCGTTATATTGCTAGCCAAGTGTCTGTATCAGATGCCGGTGCCCTTCGTACCTTTGCGGACAAATGGAAACAAAAAGACTACTCTGATGTGCTTGTCCTAGTTGCCGCTATTGGTGACAAGGTCAATATCCTTGTTGCAAGCAAGACAAAAGATGTGCATGCAGGAAACCTTGTCAAAGAATTGGCTCCAATCGTTGATGGACGTGGTGGTGGTAAACCAGATATGGCCATGGCAGGAGGAAGCAACCAAGCTAAGATTCAGGAATTGCTGGATGCCGTAGCAGGTAAATTGTAAGACAATAAAGATCTATCCATTTGGGTAGGTCTTTTTGTGCATACAAAAAAGCCAAATCTGGTCGGATTTGGCTTGTANCTGATAGGTTTATTTTGCTGTCCAGACACTTACGGATCTAGCTGCTACTGGAAATTCTCCATAACCGTAAGCATCAATTGTGACTTGGTCTTGGTGATTTCCAAGTAAATCTACAAAGGTTTGGTTAGCCCATTCTTGACCAACAAACATAGACTTGCTATTTTCTTGGTCATTTGAAATCAAGACTGCGATTGGGGATTGATGTTCAACGCCTGAACGGACCCATCCAATACAGTTGGCATCGTCAAAGTAGTCTGTTTGCTCTCCATAGGCCCTGTCTTTTCGGATGGCTAGGAGACGATCAAGAACTTCTCTGAAATCTTGTTGAGCAAATTGCCCAGAAATACCGTAATAGTCTCCGTAAAAGACACATGGAAGCCCATCTTGGCGTAATAGAATAAGGGCATAGGCTGCTGGCTTAAACCATTCTTCGACGGTAGACTCAAGGGCTTGTCCTCGTTGAGTATCATGGTTGTCGACAAAGGTTACAGCCTTGTCAGGCTTGAGTTCAACCAAGCTATCAGTAAAGATAGTACGAAGGTCGTAGCTTGCTCTAGCCTGACTAGCTTCAAAGAGGTTTTGGTGGAGGCAAACATCGACAAGGTCAAAACGTTCCTCCGTTTTTTCGAGATAGTCTAGGTTGGCTTCTTTATCTGGATTCCAAAATTCACCAAAAACATAGAAATCTTGACCATATTTTTCCTTCATATCACGGATGAAATTGCGCATAAAGAAAGAGTCGATGTGTTTGACGGCATCTAAACGGAAACCAGCAATACCAGTCGTTTCCATGAACCAGTCAGCCCAGTCATAGATATTTTGGATGACTTCAGGATGCTTAAAGTCCAGGTCAGCATACATGAGGTAGTCGTAGTTGCCGTTTTCATTATCGACCAATTCCTCATTTGCCCAACCTTTATTGTCTCCCTGGATCAGGTAAATGCCAGACTTGCGGCGCTTGGCATCATAGTCTGTACCCGTGAAGTGGTACCAGTGCCAGTGGAAGTCATTGTAGGTATTTTGACGACCATCGAAAGTAAAGTGCGTCCAGCCATTGATAGTGAAGGGCTCGCTTAGTTGAACGGTACGATCCTCAGGATCCACTTCAATAACCTGAAAGGATTCCATGTGATCGGCTGCAGCCTTGTGATTGAGCACCACATCGGCCATAGGTCGAATTCCCTGAGCTTTTAAGGCTTGAATGGCTTGAAGATAGTCTTTTTTGAACCCATACTTGGTGCGGACAGTTCCTTTTTGGTGAAATTCACCTAGGTCAAATAGGTCATATATCCCATAGCCAACATCTTTTTCGTTGGTTGCCTTGAAGGCAGGTGGCATCCAGACATGGCTAATTCCCAGATGGGCTAGGTGCTCTGCATCATTTGTCAGTCGCATCCAGTGTTGGCCGTCGTGAGGCAGATACCACTCAAAGTATTGCATAAGTGTCTGATTTTGCATTGTTTTTCCTCTTGCTTATCAATGTTGTGTTTTATTCTACCATAAAGTTTAGCACTAGGCAAACGTTTGCGCAGTTTTCTATACTCATTTCTAGAATTGTCTATTTTTAAAGACACTATTTCCTTCCCATTGCTAGAGAAATAATGTTTAGGAGAAAAAATAAATTGAGTAAACTTATTTTAACAAAAATGGCACTTAGTAAACTAAAGTAAAAATGGATAAGCGGTTTCTTTTTTGAGAATTGTCATAAAATTTGCTATAATAGTAGCTATGAATAGAATTAGGGTCAGCAGACGTGTTGAAAAAAAGCTAGCTAAGGGTCTAGTTCTTTTGGAAGCAAGTGATTTAAGAGATATTGATCTGACGGATCAGGCAGTAGAAGTTCTTAGTCAAGACGGGAAGTTTTTAGGGAGTGCCTATCTTTCTCAACAGAACAAGGGAATCGGTTGGTTGGTCAGCAGGGAAAAGGTTAGCTTTAGTCAAATCTTCTTTGAATCTCTGTTTCGTAAGGCAAAGGAAGCTAGAATGCCTTATTATCAAGATGACTTGACCACTGCCTTTCGCCTTTTTAACCAAGAGGGGGATGGTTTTGGTGGCCTGACTATCGATCTCTACGGAGATTATGCTGTCTTTTCGTGGTACAACTCGTTTGTTTACCAGATTCGGAAGTTGATAGTAAAGGCTTTTAAGGAAGTTTTTCCTGAGGTCTTGGGAGCGTACGAAAAGATTCGTTTTAAAGGTCTAGATTACGAATCTGCCCATGTTTATGGTGAGGAAGCGCCAGACTATTTTACTGTTCTTGAGAATGGCGTGCTCTATCAAGTCTTTATGAATGATGGCTTGATGACAGGGATTTTCCTAGATCAGCACGAGGTTCGTAGGAGTTTGGTGGATGGTCTAGCCATGGGTAAATCCTTGCTCAATATGTTTTCCTATACGGCTGCCTTTTCAGTTGCTGCAGCTATGGGAGGCGCCAGTGAGACGACTTCTGTCGACTTGGCCAAACGATCGAGAGAGCTATCAGAAGCTCATTTTCAGGCAAATGGATTCAGTACGGACAATCACCGTTTTATCGTCATGGATGTCTTTGAATACTTCAAGTATGCTAAGCGAAAAGGATTGACCTATGATGTGATTGTCTTAGATCCGCCAAGCTTTGCACGGAATAAAAAACAAACATTTTCTGTGGCGAAGGACTATCACAAGCTGATTTCCCAGAGTCTAGAGATTTTAAATCCGGGAGGCATTATCATTGCTAGTACCAATGCTGCCAATGTTTCCCGCCAGAAATTTACAGAACAAATTGATAAAGGTTTTGCAGGAAGAAGGTATCAGATTTTAAACCAATATGGTCTTCCAGCAGACTTTGCCTATAATAAAAAAGATGAAAGCAGTAATTACCTCAAGGTGATTAGTATGAAGGTTAGTAAATGAAGTTAGTCGTCTCAGTAATGCCAAGAAGTTTAGAAGAAGCGCAAGAACTGGATGCCACTAGGTATAAAGATGCCGATATCATTGAGTGGCGTGCGGACTTTCTTGCAAAGGACGCTATTTTACAGGTAGCACCCGCTATTTTTGAGAAATTTGCAGGACGCGAACTGGTTTTTACACTTCGGACTCGCGCTGAGGGAGGAGAAATCGAACTTTCCTCAGAAGAGTATGTTCAAATCATCAAGGAAGTGGCGCAACTCTATCAACCAGACTATATTGATTTTGAGTACTACAGCTACAAGGACGTTTTTGAGGAAATGTTGGATTTTCCAAATCTAGTTTTGAGTTATCATAATTTCCAGGGGACACCTGAAAATATGATGGAAATCCTGTCTGAGTTGACCAGCCTCTCTCCAAAAGTGGTCAAGGTATCTGTCATGGCCCACACGGAGCAAGATGTTTTAGACTTGATGAACTACACACGAGGATTTAAAACACTCAATCCTGAGCAAGAGTACGTGACCATTTCCATGGGGAAAATGGGCAAGGTATCACGCATTACTTCAGATGTGACGGGTTCGAGTTGGTCATTTGCTAGTCTAGATGAAGCGAGTGCCCCAGGTCAGATCTCTCTATCAAACATGAAGAAAATCAGGGAGATTTTGGATGAAGCTTGATGGCTATACGCGTTTAGCTGCAGTTGTTGCAAATCCCATCAAACACTCTATTTCACCCTTCATCCATAATAGGGCCTTTGAGGCGACAGCTACCAATGGTGTCTATGTGGCTTGGGAGATTGAAGCAGGTGACTTGGCAGAAACAGTCGCCAATATTCGCCGTTACCAGATGTTTGGAATCAACCTGTCTATGCCTTACAAGGAACAAGTGATTCCTTATCTGGATGAGTTGAGTGATGAAGCTCGTTTGATTGGGGCGGTCAACACAGTTGTTAATCAAGACGGAACGTTAATTGGATATAATACAGATGGCAAGGGATTTTTTAAGAGCTTGCCTTCTTTTACAATCTCGGATAAGAAAATGACCATTCTGGGAGCAGGTGGTGCGGCCAAATCAATCTTGGCACAGGCTATTTTGGATGGCGTCAGTCAGATTTCAGTCTTTGTTCGTTCAGTTTCCATGGAAAAAACAAGACCTTATCTGACCAAGATACAGGAACAGACAGGATTTAAAGTAGACTTGTATGCTTTAGAAGATATTTCTGTCTTGCAGGAAAGGATTGCCGAGTCGGACCTGCTCGTCAATGCGACTAGTGTGGGAATGGATGGTCAGTCGTCCCCAGTTCCAGAAAGCATCAATTTGCCAGAGGCTCTCTTGGTCGCAGATATTATTTACCAACCCTTTGAAACGCCGTTTTTGAAATGGGCTAGAAGCCAGGGCAATCCAGCTGTCAATGGTCTGGGAATGTTGCTCTATCAAGCTGCTGAAGCTTTTCAATTGTGGACAGGTAAAGAAATGCCGACAGACGAGATTTGGCAGTCCTTAACAGAAAAATATAAATAGTGAAAAGGAGACCCTACTATGAAAATCAGAATCGATATTCCGCATCATCCTTATGATATTCAGATTGAAAAAGGTTGTCTAGCTCAGGCTGGTCAATGGTTGAAAGAACTCTGGCAACCTCAAAAAGTGGTTATCGTAACCGACAACCATGTAGCTTCTCTCTATGCAGAGAAGGTTAAGCTCAGCCTAGAAGATGCTGGTTTTCAGGTAGCTGTTTTTGATTTCTTAGAAGGGGAAGAAAGAAAGAATTTAACCACTGTTCAGAAAGTCTATGAGTTTCTAGTTAAGCAGGGGTTGACTCGTAGCGATGGAATCGTGGCTCTTGGTGGTGGTGTCGTTGGGGACCTAGCTGGTTTCGTAGCTTCTACCTATATGCGGGGTATTCACTTTGTTCAGATTCCGACTAGTTTGACAGCCCAGGTTGATTCTTCTATCGGTGGTAAGACAGGCGTCAACACTCCATTCGCTAAGAACATGGTGGGGACTTTTGCCCAACCTGACGGGGTTCTGATTGATCCGCTTGTCCTAGAAACACTCGGAAAAAGAGAGTTGATTGAAGGAATGGGTGAGGTCATCAAGTATGGCTTGATTGAGGACCCAGAACTATGGGCTCTCTTAACGGAGCTAGATGGTTCTGTTGAGAGCATGCTGGAACAAGCAGAGACTTTGATAGAACATTCTTGTCAGGTGAAGCGCAAGATGGTGGTTGAGGATGAGTTAGACAACGGTGTTCGCCTTTACCTCAATTTTGGCCACACTATTGGCCATGCTATTGAAGCAACGGCTGGTTATGGGAAAGTCATGCATGGAGAAGCTGTGGCTATGGGAATGGTGCAGATTTCCAAGGTTGCTGAGGGAAAAGGCCTTATGCCAGCTGGTATTACCCAATCTATCACAGAGATGTGCCAGAAATTTGGTTTGCCTGTTGACTATGAAAACTGGGATGTTGATAAACTTTATCAAGCTTTGACTCATGATAAGAAAGCGCGTGGGAACACCTTGAAATTGGTCTTGGTACCAGAGCTTGGTTCAGCGACCATTCACCCAGTTTCTCTGGAAGAGATGAAAGACTACTTGGTAAAATAAGGAGAACCTATGAGATATTTAACTGCAGGAGAATCACACGGTCCGCGTCTGACAGCTATCATCGAGGGAATTCCAGCTGGACTTCCTTTGACAGCTGAGGATATTAATGGGGACCTTAAACGTCGTCAGGGTGGATATGGTCGTGGTGGTCGTATGAAGATTGAGAGTGACCAGGTTGTCTTTACATCGGGCGTTCGTCACGGGAAAACGACAGGGGCTCCCATTACCATGGATGTCGTCAATAAAGACCACCAAAAATGGCTGGATATCATGTCTGCTGAGGACATTGAAGACCGCCTAAAAAGCAAACGGAAAATCACTCATCCTCGTCCAGGTCACGCCGACTTGGTTGGGGGCATCAAGTACCGTTTTGATGATTTGCGAAATTCTTTGGAGCGGTCATCTGCTCGTGAAACCACCATGCGAGTGGCAGTTGGGGCAGTAGCCAAACGTCTCTTAGCTGAGCTAGATATGGAGATTGCTAACCATGTCGTGGTCTTTGGTGGTAAGGAAATCGATATACCTGAAAATCTGACAGTTGCGGAGATTAAGGAACGAGCTGCCCAGTCTGAAGTTTCTATTGTCAACCAAGAACGGGAGCAAGAAATCAAGGACTATATTGACCAAATCAAACGTGACGGTGATACCATCGGTGGGGTTGTGGAGACAGTCGTCGGAGGCGTTCCAGTTGGCCTTGGCTCCTATGTCCAATGGGACAGAAAATTGGATGCGCGATTGGCCCAAGCCGTTGTTTCTATCAATGCCTTTAAAGGGGTGGAATTTGGTCTTGGATTTGAAGCTGGTTACCGCAAAGGCAGCCAAGTTATGGATGAAATTCTCTGGTCTAAAGAAGACGGCTATACTCGTCGTACCAATAATCTAGGTGGTTTCGAAGGTGGTATGACCAATGGGCAACCCATTGTTGTTCGTGGTGTTATGAAACCCATTCCCACTCTCTATAAACCACTCATGAGTGTGGATATCGAAACCCACGAACCTTACAAGGCAACCGTGGAGAGAAGTGATCCGACCGCTCTTCCAGCAGCAGGTGTGGTCATGGAAGCCGTTGTGGCAACGGTTCTGGCACAAGAAATCCTTGAAAAATTCTCATCTGACAATCTAGAGGAATTAAAAGAGGCAGTTACCAAGCACCGAGACTATACAAAGAACTATTAAGGAGTCCTTATGGCAAAAACCATCTATATCGCAGGTCTCGGTTTGATTGGTGCTTCGATGGCACTCGGTATCAAGCGTGATCATCCTGATTATGAAATTTTGGGTTATAATCGCAGTCAGGCTTCGAGAGACATTGCCTTGGAGCGAGGTATGATAGACCGTGCGACGGATGATTTTGCCAGTTTCGCGCCCCTAGCAGATGTCATCATTCTGACCTTGCCAATCAAACAGACCATTGCTTTTATTAAGGAGTTGGCAGGTTTGAACTTGAAAGAAGGCGTCATTATTTCAGATGCGGGCTCTACCAAGGCTGCCATTGTGGAAGTTGCTGAGGAATACTTGGCTGGCAAGTCAATTCGTTTTGTCGGGGCTCATCCCATGGCTGGTAGCCACAAGACAGGAGCTGCCTCGGCAGATGTCAATCTCTTTGAAAATGCCTACTATATCTTTACTCCATCGAGCCTGACAAGTCCTGACACACTTGAGGAAATGAAGGATCTGCTTTCAGGCCTTCATGCTCGTTTTATCGAGATTGATGCCAAGGAGCATGATCGAGTGACTTCACAGATTAGCCATTTTCCCCATATCTTGGCATCAGGTCTCATGGAGCAAACAGCTGTCTATGCTCAAGAACATGAGATGACAAGGCGCTTTGCGGCGGGTGGTTTTCGAGATATGACTCGAATTGCAGAGAGTGAACCAGGTATGTGGACTTCTATTCTTTTGTCCAATCGCGAGACCATCCTAGAGCGGATTGAGGATTTCAAGGAACGCTTAGATGGGATTGGTCAGGCTATTAGCAAGGGGGAAGAAGAGCAGATTTGGAACTTTTTCAACCAAGCGCGTGAGCAACGTCAGGCCATGGAAATCCATAAGCGTGGTGGAGTGGACAGTTCTTATGACCTCTATGTCGATGTTCCCGATGAAGAAGATGTTATCTTGCGGATTTTGGAACTGCTACGAGGAACTTCCTTGGTCAACATCCACATCAACGAAGAAAACCGTGAGGATATTCACGGGATTCTACAAATTTCCTTTAAAAATGCTCAAGATTTAGAACGAGCTGAGCGCTTAATTTCAGAAAATACGGACTACACAGTCGTCATCAAATAAGGAGAAAATCATGTCAAATATTTACGATAGTGCAAATGAACTTAGTCGCGGGTTACGCGAATTACCAGAATACAAGGCGGTTAAGACAGCAAAAGATGCCATCCAAGCTGATGAACAAGCTAGCAAGATTTTTGCAGACTATATCGCCTTCCAGCAAGAAATCCAAGTCATGGCGCAAACGGGGAAAATGCCAGACGCCTCTTTCCAAGAAAAGATGCAGTCCTTCAGCAAGCAAATCCAAGAGAACGCTCTTTTGTCAGATTTCTTTGCCAAACAGCAACAATTGTCCATTTACCTTTCGGACATTGAAAAAATTGTCTTTGAACCTGTTTCAGAATTATTGAAATAGTATTTTATCTGTATAAAAGCCAGAAATTTCAGGAATTTCTGGCTTTTTTGTGATAAAATAAGAAAAGTATTGCAAGTATGAGGTCAACTATGAAACTAAAAACAAACATTCGCCACTTACATGGCAGTATCCGGGTACCAGGTGACAAATCTATCAGCCACCGTTCGATTATTTTTGGAAGTTTGGCTGAGGGCGAGACTAAGGTTTATGATATTCTGCGTGGAGAGGATGTGCTCTCAACCATGCAGGTTTTTCGTGACCTTGGTGTTAAAATTGAGGATAAAGATGGGGTTATTACCATTCAAGGGGTTGGAATGGATGGCTTAAAAGCTCCGAAAAACGCCTTGGATATGGGGAATTCTGGCACCTCGATTCGCCTGATCTCAGGTGTCCTTGCTGGTGCAGACTTCGAAGCAGAGATGTTTGGAGATGATAGTCTTTCTAAACGCCCTATGGACCGTGTGACGATTCCTCTAAAAAAAATGGGCGTTAGCATTTCAGGGCAAACTGAGCGAGACCTGCCTCCTCTTCGCCTAAAAGGGACGAAAAAACTAACACCTATACACTATGAGTTGCCAATCGCCTCTGCTCAGGTCAAGTCTGCCTTGATATTTGCAGCCTTGCAGGCTCAGGGGGAGTCCGTTATTCTCGAGAAAGAATGTACTCGTAACCACACCGAAGATATGCTTCAGCAATTTGGTGGTCATTTAAGTGTGGATGGCAAGAAAATCACAGTTCAAGGACCACAAAAACTGATCGGACAAAAGGTGATCGTGCCAGGAGATATTTCCAGTGCAGCCTTTTGGTTGGTCGCTGGTTTGATTGTTCCAAACTCTCGTGTAGTACTGCAGAATGTGGGCATTAACGAAACGCGTACTGGTATCATTGATGTCATTCGCGCCATGGGTGGAAAACTAGAAATAACTGAAATCGATTCAGTCGCAAAATCTGCAACCCTAACTGTCGAGTCTTCAGACCTCAAAGGAACGGAGATTGGTGGAGCCTTGATTCCACGTTTGATTGATGAATTGCCCATTATTGCCCTTCTTGCCACCCAAGCAGAAGGAGTGACGGTTATCAAGGATGCTGAAGAACTCAAGGTCAAGGAAACCGACCGCATTCAGGTGGTGGCAGATGCTTTAAATAGCATGGGGGCGGATATCACTCCTACAGCAGATGGGATGATTATCAAAGGGAAATCATCCCTTCATGGTGCGAGAGTCAATACGTTTGGTGACCATCGTATCGGAATGATGACAGCCATCGCAGCCCTCTTGGTTGCAGATGGAGAAGTGGAACTTGACCGTGCAGAAGCCATCAATACCAGCTATCCTAGCTTCTTTGATGATTTGGAGAGCTTGATTCATGGCTAAGGTATTACTCGGATTTATGGGTGCTGGCAAGTCGACAATCGCTAGAGGATTGAACCCAGACTACATTGATATGGACGCCTTAATCAAGGAACGTTTGGGCATGTCCATTGCGAATTTTTTCGCTGAAAAGGGAGAAGAGGCCTTTCGTCAAGTAGAGTCTGAAGTCCTAGCTGAGTTATTAGAAACAAATCAAGTTGTGTCAACTGGCGGAGGAGTTGTCATTTCTCAGAGAAATCGCGACTTGCTCAAACAAAATGCTGATAACATCTATCTAAAAGCAGATTTTGAAACCCTCTACCAACGTATCGCAGCTGATAAGGACAATCAGCGCCCGCTTTTTCTCAACAAAAGTAAAGAAGAACTAGCCAGTATTTTTCATGAAAGACAAGCTTGGTATGAGGAAGTAGCCAGTCGGATTTTAGATGTGACCAAGTTAAGCCCAGAGGAAATTATAGAGGAACTAAGATGAAAATTGCCTATCTAGGTCCTAAGGGATCTTTTTCGCATCATGTTGTGCAGACAGCTTTTCCTCATGAGGAATTGCAGGCTTTTGCTAATATCACAGATGTTATCAAGGCCTATGAACAGGGCTTAGTGGACTATTCTGTGGTGCCAGTTGAAAATTCTATCGAGGGTAGTGTTCATGAAACCTTGGATTACCTTTTTCATCAGGCTCGTATCCAAGCAGTTGCAGAAATCGTCCAGCCTATTCACCAGCAGTTGATGGTGGTTCCAAGTCAGTCAAAAATTGAAAAGATCTTTTCTCATCCTCAGGCTCTAGCTCAAGGAAAGAGGTTCATTGATGCACACTATCCAGATGCTAAAATAGAGGTAACCGCTAGTACTGCCTATGCAGCTCGCTTTATTTCAGAGCATCCAGACCAGCCATACGCAGCCATTGCACCAAGAAGTTCTGCCGAAGAATATGGATTGGAATTAATTGCAGAGGATATTCAGGAGATGGAAGCCAATTTCACACGTTTTTGGGTGTTAGGGGCAGAGATACCGAAGATTCCTTTGAACTCACAAGCTGAAAAAATGAGTTTGGCCTTGACCTTACCAGACAACCTACCTGGTGCTCTTTACAAGGCACTTTCGACCTTTGCTTGGAGAGGGATTGACTTAACAAAGATTGAAAGTCGCCCCCTTAAAACAGCCTTGGGAGAATACTTTTTCATTATCGATGTAGACTATAGTGACAAAGAACTGGTTTATTTTGCCAGACAAGAACTAGAGGCCATTGGGATCCAGCACAAGATACTGGGAACCTACCCGATTTTTACCATAACTGATATAGAAAAGGAGAGTCAATGAGCAAAGAAAATCCTTTAAGTCATCACGAGCAGTTACGTTATGACTATCTCTTCAAAAATATTCATTACCTCAACGAACGTGAACGGAGGGAGTTTGACTATCTGCAACAGAAGATGGCAGGTCCCAAGTCTGAAGTTCATCATTTCCAACAAGAAGAGAAAGAAGAATTTTGGGGTAGAGATATTGATCTTCCGACTTATGGCAGTAGAAGCCGGTCTAAGAAACGTGAAAAGGTAGCTCCTCAACCTAAAGTCAAAAAGAAAAAGAGAAGAATTCGCTTCAAACGAATACTGACTTGGTTCTTGCTGTTGATTACATGTGTAGTTGTAGGTATGATTTTTATGTTTCTTCGAGGGTTCCAGTCAGCAGCCAATCCAACAAATAAGCCAGCTGACGCCAAGGCAGCTCAAGTAGAGGTCTTTAACGGTCAGGATACCAAAGACGGTGTGAATATCCTAGTCATGGGGACAGATGGCCGTATCGGTCAAAATAGTGCAGAAACCCGTACCGACACAATCATGGTACTGAATGTCAGTGGATCGGATAAGAAGATCAAACTAGTCAGCTTTATGCGTGACAACTTGGTTTATATCGACGGGTACAGTAAGATTGTAAATGGCCAGAAACAGACGGATAACAAACTAAACGTTGCTTATGAACTTGGGGAACAAGAAGGGCAAAAAGGGGCTGAAATGGTCCGCAAGGTTCTAAAAGACAACTTTGACTTGGATATTAAGTACTATGCCCTAGTTGACTTCCAGGCCTTTGCAACAGCTATTGATACCCTCTTCCCTGGCGGAGTAACGATTGATGCTCAATTCTCAACATTGAATGGTCAACCTCTGACAGAAGCCACAGTTGGAGACGACCTTCATGCAACAGAGACTGAGTCACCAACCCAAACCATCAAGGTTGGAAAGCAGCAGATGAATGGATCCACCTTGCTGAACTACGCTCGCTTCCGTGATGATGATGAGGGAGACTATGGCCGTACCAAACGTCAGCAACAAGTCATGTCGGCTGTTCTTGAGCAAATCAAAGATCCAACCAAACTCTTTACAGGATCTGAGGCACTTGGAAAAGTCTTTGCGATGACTTCAACAAATCTACCATATAGCTTCTTGTTGACCAATGGTTTATCTGTCATAGAAGGCGCTCAGAATGGTATCGAAAGATTAACTGTTCCCGAACTTGGTGACTGGGTAGACGCTTATGATGTCTATGGTGGGCAAGGTCTTCTAGTCGATCAAAATAAATACCAGACCAAACTCGCCCAAATGGGAATGAGATAGAATACTATAAAAAAATCAAAGTTTGAATCACTAGTGAAAAAGTGGTTTAGGCTTTGATTTTTCTTAGTATCTGATGGATTTTTAGGGCTTCTTTATGGTATAATAAAACGATATAACTCGTTATTGGACAGAAGAGGAGAGACATGAGTGATTTGAAAGCGATTCAGGCTCGTAGTCTGGAAATGGCTGAATATTTCGTCGCATTTTGTAAAGAACATGATTTGTTGTGCTATCTCTGTGGTGGAGGAGCTATTGGTGCCCTTCGTAACAAGGGCTTTATTCCTTGGGATGATGACCTAGACTTTTTCATGCCTCGCAAGGACTATGAAAAATTAGTTGAACTATGGCCTCGTTATGCAGATGAGCGTTATTTCTTGTCAAAGAGTAACAAAGATTTTGTAGACCGTAACCTTTTTATTACCATTCGTGACAAGGAAACCACTTGTATCAAGCCTTATCAGAAGGATTTGGATTTACCACACGGTTTGGCCTTGGATGTTTTGCCTTTGGATTATTATCCTAAAAATCCAGCTGAGCGTAAGAAACAGGTTCGTTGGGCCTTGATTTATTCACTCTTTTGCGCCCAAACTATCCCAGAAAAGCATGGTGCCATCATGAAATGGGGAAGTCGCATCTTACTCGGCCTAACTCCAAAATATCTACGTTATCGCATTTGGAAAAAAGCTGAAAAAGAAATGACCAAGTATAGTCTGGCTGAGAGCGATGGAATTACGGAATTATGCTCAGGTCCCGGCTACATGCGAAACAAATACCCAATCGCATCCTTTGAAGACAATCTTTTCTTACCATTTGAAGGAACAGAGATGCCCATACCAGTTGGCTATGATGCCTATCTCAGCACTGCTTTTGGGGACTATTTGACACCACCACCAGCGGACAAGCAAGTACCGCATCATGACGCCATTATAGCAGACATGGACAAGAGCTATACAGAGTACAAGGGAGAATATGGAGCATGATGGGAGAAAAAATAAGCGTTATCGTTCCAGTCTACAATGTAGAAGCCTATCTGGAGCGATGTGTGGAGTCGATTCTTCAACAGACTTATGCCCATTTTGAGTTAATCCTAATCAACGATGGTTCTACTGATTCTAGTGGACAGATCTGTGATCACTTAGCATCTCAGTATGAGAATATCAAGGTTTATCATATCGAAAATGCTGGTGTTTCAAATGCTAGAAATATGGGAATTCAGCTAGCGACGGGTTCTTGGGTTACCTTTATTGATAGCGATGATTTCGTTACCCAAGATTACCTAGCTACTTTAGCAAGTGCAGTTGAAGGGTTGAATGTAGGCTTTGTAATTGCTCCTCTGCACCATATCAAAAACGGCATTGTAACAGACTTACCTCCACATTCTGGAAAAACAGAACTCTGGTCAACAGAAGAAACCATGAAGGAACTGCTGATGACTACCAGAACATCATTTTTTCCAGTCGCAAAACTGTTTAAGAGAGACCTGCTTGCGGATGAAAAGTTTAATACCAATTATCACCTAGCTGAAGATGCTCTATTTTTAACTGAATTGCTACTAAAGACAAGATGCAGTTGCGTATTTATTGACAAACCTGTTTATTATTATGATCATCGTGGGGGAAGTGCAACGACATCTGTTAATCGATATGTATTTGACACAATAGAAGTTTATAAGCAAATAATTGCTCAAGTTTCACAAGCCTTTCCTAATTTGAAATACGAATTAAAAAATAGAGAATGTTGGTCGTACATCACAGTTTACGATAAAATTATCTTTACTTCACGTGAAGAGTATCAAAAGGAGAAAGCCGAGCTGAGAACTTGGATTGTTCAGCACCGACGTGAAATATGGAAGGATGCTTATTTCACTACTTTTCGCAAGGTAGCGATCCTTTTACTTGTCATTTCTCCATGGCTATATAAGAAAATTGTTGGATTAAAAAACTAATATCATGAGAAGGAGTTGAAAATGAATTTTTCAAAAATGGATGAATACTTTGAAAAATCAAAACTATGGATTGCGTATCTATTTGTTTTCATTTCGATTTTAAGTATGAGTTCACTGGTTTATAAGATAGCAAATCCCCTCTACAAGGGATTATCAGCGATTGTAGTGCTTTATATTTGCTATACCTTATTGTTTAAGCGGAAAGAAATCACAGCAGATCGCAAATTTCTATCCTTATTTGGACTCTTAGCTGGAAGTCATCTGCTATCAGCTATTTTCAATCGCTCTGGACATCTGATTGGAAATGTGATTGAAATTCTCTTCATGGTAACCTATGTTTTATTATTTACCATGTTACAATCAGGGCAACTTAAAAAATTATTTGACTGGATTGCCTATACGGTTCAAATTGTATCTTTTTCTTCAGCAATTTTTGCGTTTGGTTTATTGATAAGTAGAGTCCTCATCCTATTTAAGATTGGTGAACAATCTTATTACTATGGTGTCATGAACGGCCGTCTGTGGGGGATTGTCAATCCAAATGCTAGTGCAATATTTTCATACATTAGCATTATTTTGGCTATGTATTTGATTCATAAAGGAAGTAAATATTCTGTTTATCTTAAACTGAACAATGTGATTCAATTAGTTTACTTCGCTACGATGCAAAGTCGAGGAGCCTTACTTTCTTTACTTCTTATGATTGGACTCTATAGTTTCTTTGCTACTAGAGGAAGTATCGTTAAACGATTCCTCACTTTTATAGTTGCTGGTTTGCTGATTACTGCAACTAATATTGGATTAAGCTATGCAACTTCAATTTATATCTTATCTGAAACAGCGACTGTCTTAGATTTAAACAAAGGACAATCCTATGCTGAAACAGATTCGTCTGTCACTAAGAAGAACGGTGAACTCCATCTGATCGAAACAACACCAAGTGGTAGAACCTATATTTGGAAAAATGCCATCAAGATGGGAAGTACGAAACCAATTTTTGGTTATGGTGTACGAAATGTTCCAGATTACTATACAGAATATTTCAGTAAATTTGAGATTCAAAACTCCCTTATCGGTGGGAATTTCCATAACATTTTTGTGACCATATTTGTCAGTTCGGGAGTTCTAGGTTTGGTATCCTTCCTTCTTGTACTGGCTTATGTCATCAAGCGCTTTTTAACGTATTTGATTGTTTCCAAGAAAAATACTGATAAATTGATCATGATCCTTTTCTTCGGTATCTTGTTTGGTCAATTATTTGAAAGTCAGATTATGTATTCAACCAACTTTATTAATATCATCTTCTGGCTAGCGATTGGCTATGGACTCGTAGTCTGCAAACGGGATGAAGGAGTTCGGTACCAAGAAGTAACAGATGTCAATGAAATTCAAGAGATGGAACTTGGAATCATGGAGTATATTCATGAAGTTTGTCAGAAAATTGGGGTTAAGTATTTCTTAGCATATGGAAGTCTAATTGGTGCTGTTCGCCATCAAGGATTTATCCCTTGGGATGATGACATGGATATCTGCATGTTACGAGAAGATTATGAAAAATTGCAAGACTACCTTATCGCTAACCCTGATGAACGTTACGAGGTCATGTCTTATAAAAACAATCTCAACTATGTCTATCCCTTCATGAAAGTGCAGGATAACCATACCTACTTGCTCGAAGAAGATGTACGAATTGATTCAAATATGGGAATCTATGTGGATATTTTCCCTGTAGATGGCTACGAGGATGACGTAGAATTTAAAAACAAGATGACGAAACTGATAAAGAAACGTCAATTGAGTTGCTACACCTTTAAAGGCATTACCAATACGAAAAGTGTACTGAATTCACTGCTACGCTATGTGTCAGTTATTATTTTCTATTTCACCAATACGAACAAATACGTTGCCCAGATTGAAGAACTTGCAAAATCCCGTAAAGTCTCAGATTATGAGCAAGTGGATTATCTTATCTACAAGGATATGAACAAACCAGTGTGGAGACGTGAATGGCTGGAACAAGTTACTACTGGAACATTTGAAGGTAAGGAATTTACCATTCCAAAACACTACCATGAAATTTTGACCTCAGACTACGGAGACTATATGCAATTGCCACCGGTTGAACAAAGAGTATCTCATCATGATTTTAAATTATGGAAGATTGTTAAAAGGTCTAAATGACGGGATTGAAATTAAGAAACGTTTAAAAATATAGTCAAATTTAGGAGAATAAAACCTATGTCTGAAAGAACTTTAACTCTTGAAGAAATCAAGCAAGTAGAATTGGATATTTTAAAGTATCTACATGAGCTTTGTGAACAACATCAAATCAAATACTTTATTGATTTTGGAACCTTACTAGGAGCTGTACGCCATAAAGGATTCATCCCTTGGGATGATGATACAGATATTTCCTTAGCGCGTGATGAATTTGAAAAACTGTATAAGGTTTTACAAAATGAAAATCATCCCTACTATAAATTGATTTCATTCAGAGAAACAAAGGGATATCCATACAGTTATATGAGAGTCTATGATGTAAGGACACGTCGAGATGCTAACCTCGTAGACCCAACGGTCGTATTGGGAACTTGCGTTGACATTTTTCCATATGATGGTGTCGTAACACAGGAAAGTGACCGTAAGAAAATGAAACTCTACAAATATTTCGTTCGCCTTTCTTCTTTGAATTTTAAAGGGATCAAGTCTGAGAATGGTGGACTTAAAAACCTCCCTCGTTATATGGGATCAGCTATTTTCCGCTTAACTTCTCCACAGCTATGGAATCAAAAATTAGAGAGTCTTGCTTTGAAGTATAGTGTAGATCAAGCAACAGATCTTACTTGTACTATCTATGACCCTTATTATCCAAATGGTATAAAAAAAGAATGGCTCTATGATTTGATTGATATGCCTTATGAAAACATTGTGGTCAAGGTTCCGAGAAGGTACCATGAAGTACTTGTCTACGAATTTGGAGAAAACTATATGACTCCACCCCCTATTGAGCAGCAAGTCCCAGGAGGGGATAAAAACTACTGGATTGATTAGATTAGTAAAAGTTGCTTATTGTTAAGATAAAGGAGTTTTCAAGATGAAAAATAAATGGTTATTAAAATCAGTTAGATATAGTGTTCTCGCATTCTTTCTATTACTGATTCAGTTATCGCAAGGAGTAGATGCAGATACTATCTCTGCAGGTTCGGGCAATCGTATCCATTTCATAAATACTAAAGCAAAATCTGGAAGTGATGCCATCCTTCTGGAAAGTAATGGTCATTATGCTTTGATTGATATGGGAGAAGACTATGATTTCCCTGATGGGAGTGACCCACGCTATCCAAGCCGCTGGGGAATTTCCATGAGAAATAATCAAGTATTGGAAGATCGCTTGATTCGCCACCTGGATCAAATAGGTGTAAAAAAATTAGATTTTATTCTAGGAACTCATGTCCATAGTGACCATATTGGTGGAGCGGATGAAATACTCAATCGATATCAAGTCGGTAAGTTTTATTTGAAAAAATATTCAGATGATCGGATCACCTCACACTGGGGACTTTGGGATAATCTTTTTAATTATGATAATGCTTTGAGAGCGGCTCAAAAACGAGGGGTTACTCTTATTCAGAATATTACAGATGAGGATAGTCACTTTAAATTAGGTGATATGGATATCCAACTCTATAACTATAAGAATGAATATGATGCTGATGGGAATCTGAAAAAAGTTCGAGATGATAACTCCAACTCCATTGTTTCAGTAGTGACTGTGGCAGGAAAGAGAATCTATCTTGGTGGAGATTTGGATAATGCCGAAGGAGCAGAAGATAAGTTAGGTCCAGTTATCGGCAAGGTTGATATGATGAAATGGAACCATCATTATGATGCGACAATTTCAAATACGATTAATTTCCTTGAAAACTTATCACCAAAAATGATTATTCAGACAACTGGTGGAGATATTAATGTTGCTTCAACCAGAGAATACCTTCAGAAGAAAAATATTCAGGTTTTTCATGCTGCGAGCCAAACTCAAGATGCTACCGTTTTTGATATTAGCGATAAAGGATTTGCTAATGTTTCAAATACCTTCCCTGATATCCCTGTAGTTGACGAAAAATGGTATCAAGAAGATGGTTATTGGAAATATCGTTTGACTGACGGAGAAATGGCTATCGGCTGGAGAG